>JAOZSG010000002.1:0-22047 GCA_029939785.1 Fidelibacterota bacterium
CAATAAAATTGTCAATTTTACTCATTATTAATTTAGTTTAAATCCAAAATGATATAATCATTCTTACAACATAATCAATTTTAATTTTTTGCGAATCTATCAAATAGGATTTTTGTAATTTTGGAATATTTAACAATAATATTTTAAACAATAGTTTCTATATTGTATGTACTACAATAAGAATACACACTATAATATAAATTTTAAACCAATGTATTGTTATTATTAGCAATTAATAACAATACTACTATATAAAGTCTACTCTATGATAAGAATAGACTTTATATAAGTGACATTAATATTATTTTTGTGACTACTCAATGTAATTTTATTTTTCTGTTTGTATATCTGATATATGAGTATTTACATTTTTTTATTCTATTTTAAGAAAAGTGTGATTATATATGAATTAAATCATATTTAGTATTGAGTAACCTATTATAAATTTGTAAGATTTTTATAATCAAAAAAGGAAGAAAAAATATGAATACTAAAAAATTCTTATTATCATTCTTATTTATTTTTACTTTTACTTTTGCAAATAACGGTAGTATTAGTGGAATTGTAAGAGATGCGGAGACACTATCTCCATTAGTAGGTGTAAATATAATTATCGACAATACTTCTATAGGTACTGCCACAAATACAGACGGTCGATATCATATTAATAATTTGAAACCTGCAACCTATACTCTTTCCTTTCATATGATGGGATATTCAAAATTTAAAAAAGTTAATGTTATAGTTAATCCTGACAGAATAACTATTATCAATACTGATTTGATTATTCAGGCAGTAAAAGGTGAGCAAGTAGTTGTAACATCTACTCCTTTTGCTAAAGCCCTGGATGCAGTTGTTTCTGATAGAAGTATTGATTTTAATGAAATGATGAATGATCCGGGTGGTGTCATGGATGTAGTTAGAATGGTACAAGCCTTTCCGGCAGTTGTATCAGGATCTGATCAAGGAAATGAAATCATAACACGAGGTGGTGAACCGGGTGAAAATTTGTTTATTATAGATAATATTGAAATACCTAATCCCAACCATTTTGGTTCTCAGGGAACTGGTGGTGGTCCGATATCAATGATTAATTCCTTATTTATTAATAATGTCGATTTTTATGCAGGTGCTTTTCCTGCTCAATTCGGTGGTAAAGTTTCATCAGTAATGAATATTCAACTAAAAGAAGGAAACCGTGAAAAATTTCATACTAATCTGGATATGGGAATGTCCGGTCTTGGATTATTTGCAGAAGGACCAATTAATAATGGAAATGGCTCATATATGTTCGGTTTTAAAAAGAGTTACTTAAAATGGATTGCAAATAGTTTTGGTCTGACCTCTATCCCTGATTATTACAGTTTGCAGAGTAAAGTTGTTTATGATATTTCAGATCGAAATACTTTAATATGGAATGGAATATATGGTAATGATAAAATATTAATTGAAGATGAAGCTAATGGAGCAACATTGGATTCTTATGTTGATGTTGGCGGTTTTGAATATGCTACAGGATTAACACTTAGAACTTTGATAAATAAAAACAGTCATACACATTTAACATTATCTAATATTGGAAACTACTGGAATCATGATGTCTATAAAACTCATCCAATTAATCCAGACAGACAAATCTATGAAAAAGATGACTTTGAATCAGAATGGACTTTAAAAGGTGATTATGTGAATCGACTTAATAGTAAAAACACTTTAAAAGTTGGTTTTAATATAAAAAATATAATTGCAGATCATCATACGTTTATAGCAAAAGATACTGCATATACCTACTACTATTTTCCCAAAAATCAACCGGATAACAGTTCATATTATTTTAATTCTAATGATTACTATAATAATTTTAATTCAGAAACAGATGATTTTGGAATTAATAATATTGCAAGAAATTGGAATGAACAGGATACAATTAGAAATATTAATTCAAATAAGTATTCTATTTATATGCAACATAAATACTCTCCATTTAATAATCTAACAATTTCAGCAGGTTTAAGATATAGTAAGTTTATTTATAGTAATTACTCTTCATTTTCGCCAAGACTGGGAGTTTCATGGAATATTACATCAACATCCACATTAAATTTTGGATATGGAAAACATTATCAAGAACCTTCATATTATTATTTCACGCAAAACACTGAAGCAAATAAAAATTTAAAAAATATTAACACACAACAATTTATTATTGGACTTGAACATTATTTTAATGAAAGCACTAAAGCAAGTATTGAAATATATCATAAAGACTATAATAACATTCCTGTTCATGAATCCTGGGTTAATGGTGATTCTATCGGTAATTACAATTGGGATAGAATATATAATTTGGGTGAAGGTTATTCCAAAGGAGTTGAAGTATTTATCCAAAAAAAGCCTGTTAAAAATTTAAATTTTATACTCTCATATTCTCATTATATTTCAGAACGAAAGGATATTAGACGTGACTCAAAACCATATTATACTGCCGATTATGATTTCAGAGATGTTTTTACACTTGTTTCCGGATATAAATGGGATTTGAGAGAAGTTTCATGGTGTAAAAATGTAAAAAATAAAAAATGGTGGAAATATATATCCTGGCTTCCATCCCCGGGTGATGAATTTACTATTAGTGCAAGATGGAGATATTCACAAGGAAAACCATATACGCAAAAAACTTATGACCCCTTTCTAAGAAGTTGGTACACAGAATGGAATACTCCACTTAATACAGAAAGATTACCAGCATATCACAGGCTTGATCTGATGTTTGTACAAAGGCATATTTTCAAGAAATCGGCTCTTATAGTATATTTTGATATTATGAATGTTTATGGACGGAAAAATATATGGGATTATAATTATAAAGATGATGGATCTATAGAAAAAATATATCAATTCAGTCTATTTCCAGTTGGTGGTTTTATTTGGGAAATGTAGATTGTAGTAAGATCAACCATAATTTCAAGTATTTTTGAAATTAATAGCATTTTTTAGTGGTTTTTCAGATATAATGTACAACAGACAGCCGTGCCTGTTAAATATACTATTTTATTTCAATTATTTAGGTTTTTACAACAATTGATAGGGTAGTTTGAAATTCTCCTCCACTCTCAATTTTTAAGCCAAGCCCATCATTTACGGCATTATTAACAAAAGATGGCTCTACACAAATATAGTAATCTTTTACATTATCTCTCCATATTGTCATACGATTAAAAATTTCCATATCTGCATTCAAAATAATTTCATTATCATCTCCCGGGATAATAGTAGTTTTATTTAATCTATGATTTATTAACTGAATGTTTGGTGCGTTTATTACTTTTGTTTTTTTTATACTATTGTTTTCGGAGATAATATTAAAAACTCCAGTCTCTTCCAATTTTGTCACCTTTGTCCCATTCAAACTATCATTTCCAGTCTTTGACATTGTAGTAAAATAAACTTCATCTCTATTTTTTACTGCAAAATATGGATGAAATCCAGGAGCAATATCCATTACTTTTTCATCATTATTTTTGAGCACAAAAACCATTTTTAGTCCATTATTAATTAATTCATATTGTGCTGAAAAATGAAATTTATAAGGATAGATCATCATCGTCTTATCAGATGACTCTAAAGTACAAATAATCATATTATCTTTTTTAATCATATTAAATTCAGAATTTCGAAAAAAACCATGTTGTCCAATTTGATATTCTTTACCATCAATTTTTATAATACCATTTTTAAGTGGTCCAAAAAAAGGTAAACAAATTGGAATTCCACTATGTTTGATGTCATCCTTATCATAAAATAAGATATTCTTACCATCGATATTGATTGAGAGAACTTTTGCTCCCAGACTATCAACAGAAATTGATATATTTTCACTTGTAATATTTTCAATAGTCTTTCCTGCACCAATTATTTTACTCATTTATTCTCCTTTTTAGTAATTATTTACAAAATGGTAAAAACAACCATGTTCCAATTCGTTTTGCCACTAAAAAACTTCCCCATGCTATCGCTCCCAGCAATGAATCTTCTTCAGGATAAATATTACGAAATGATATAACCATTTGTTGATTTATTTGGTATGGAGCGATTGATGCAATTAATATTAATCTTCCAATTTCTTTTTGTTCAGCATCCAGTTTATTTATAGCAGTATCAACCCATTTTGAACTCATTCCAGGGTATTCACCATTCCAGGACTGAATATATTCAGTTACATATTTACGTACTTCTGGCGAGAGAATTTCATTTCCAATATTATCAATAATATTTGATAATCCAGCAAAAGCTTTTGATATTTCTGGTGATCCTTTCGCCCAATTCAATTCTTCCGGTAATTCTGCCATCTGGATAAACTTCAAGGAATCGCCACTATTTTTTACACGTTTTGCAGAGAATGAAAAAAATAACCCAGTAATTATTTTCAAAACCATCTTACTGAATTTAAAATTAAATGGTAATGGAGTTTCACTTAAAAACATACTCGCCATTTTATTTATGTAGTGGTAAAATACTGCAATTCCAATAATTTCTGGTGCTTCCTCAATAGAAAATGGTGGTGTTAGAATAATATCTTCCTTGGGTGATCGAGTCGCTAATGCCCATTTATAAAGATTTTTCAACTTAGGGTCATGAATATTACCCTCACCTTTTTTTGATAATGATTCTGCAACTTTATTTTCACCTAATGCATTAAGCATAATAGTATGAGCATCAACACAATATGGACACTTATTTATTTGTGAAACAGTTGAAGCAATGAGTTCTTTGGCATTTCGTGGTACTATATCTGTTATCAACTCTGTTTCCCGACAAGCAGCCCAAACTCCTCCTAATAATTTTGGAGATAGTGAATGAATTAAAAAAGGTTCAACAACTGCTCCAAAATCATGTTTTATCTGAGAATACATTTCATTTAGGAATTCATTATTTGATCGATTTCGATCAATTTTAATATATTTTATTGACATTTTAAAAATCCATTTTCAATTTGTAATTCAATACAAATAATATTTTCATAATTTAAATTTTCAAAAGAACAAATAGTGTATTTTAACCTAATAAACAATTATATAAAAATCAGAATAAAATAAATTTTTCATGTAAAATTAAATAATACTAACTAATTTTACATGAGAACATGGATAAGAAAAATTAATAGAATTAATCTATGGTTTCCTGTAAAATACATGGACAAAAAGGAGTTATCAATGCAAAATTTTAATTTTTATAATCCTACACATATTGTTTTTGGAAAAGACAGACTAGGAGAATTGGATAATCTTGTACCTAAAAACGCAAAAGTACTTATACTGTTTGGAGGTGGAAGTATTAAAAAATTTGGTACTTTAGATAAAGTTACGAAAGCATTAAAAGATCGCATAATTATAGAATTTGGAGGAATCGAACCGAATCCAAGATTTGAGACTTTAATGAAAGCGGTGGATATTGTAAAAGAGAAAAATATAGATTTTCTACTTGCTGTAGGCGGTGGTTCTGTTATTGATGGTACAAAATTTATAAATCTCGCGGCTAATTATGAAGGGAACGACACAGCTGATTTATTATTAAATTATTCAGCGAGTAAGACAGTAGTAAAAAGTATCCCAATTGGAACAGTTCTGACTTTACCGGCAACCGGTTCAGAAATGAATAGCGGGGCAGTTATTAGTTATAATCATGGAAAATTCGTTGTTGGAAGTCCGTTATCATTTCCAACATTTTCTATATTAGATCCAACTTTAACATTTACTCTGCCACCATCACAAGTTGCAAATGGTATTGTAGATACTTTCATACATGTAACTGAGCAGTATGTTACGTATCCTGCCGATGGAAGATTTCAAGATAGAACAGCAGAAGGTATTCTAAAAACATTAATTGAAATTAGTGAACAAACAATTAATAATCCTGAAGATTATGATGCCAGAGCGAATCTTGTGTGGTCTGCAACCATGGGGCTAAATGGATTAATTGGATCTGGTGTACCACAAGATTGGTCAACTCATATGATTGGCCATGAATTAACAGCAATGTTTGGTATTGATCATGGAAAAACTCTTGCAATTTTACAGCCTGCTATTTGGAAAATTAGAAAAGAACAAAAAAGAGAAAAACTACTCCAATATGCTAATCGTGTTTGGAATATTACCGAAGGTGATGACGATTATATTATTGATTCAGCAATTAATAAAACGCGAGAGTTTTTTGAAGGCTTAGGTATCAAAACTTATTTATCCGATTATGGGATTACAGCTGATAAAATAGAAAATGTTATTACTGCACTAAAAAAACATGGTATGACAGCATTATCTGAGACAAGAAATTTAACACCTGATATCTGTAGAGAAATATTAGAAATTGCATTATAAAACAAATTAACTGCTTAATAGTGGTTTTACAATGGAACACGGATTGGATGAATCAAACGGATTAGCACGGATATGATATTTCCATAGTACAACTTAATAAAGTTCTACTACAAAATATCCTAAATCAAAAATCATCAATCCTTGTTCTTAAATCAATTCAATAGCGTATCCAAAGAGAACTTTGGGTACGAGAGGAAAACAAATGAAAGGAAAAATTTAGACAGGATAACAGGATAAACAGGATTATAAAAATGTATTTATCCAGTAAATCCAGTTAATCTTGTCTGATAAAAGGGAGTAATAATGAAATTTATACCGAAAATACTAATATTACTTGTATCATTATCAATTTCAATCTTTTGTTTTGGACAAAAATCTGATACATGCAAAGTTGATCCTAAACCTCTTGAAATTTGGGATATATTGAAATGGAATAATATAGGTACATCATCTATCTCAAATAATGCAGAATGGTTTGCATGGAGAGTGGGTCCTGCTGAAGATAATTGCAAAATAAAAGTACAAAATATGAACACAGATTCTATTTATGAATTTGATTCAGGAAAAAATACAAAAGGAAAAATTGAGTTTTCTGACGATAGTAAATGGTTAGGATTTTTCACATATCCAACAAAAAAAGAATTTCAAAAACTAAAAAGTCAAAAAAAGTCAAAAAAAAATAAATTACTCCTGGTTAATCTGGAAACAGGAAAGGAAAAAGAATTTCAAGACGTGAAAACTTTCTCTTTTTCTAATGAAAATCCAGACTGGCTAACTATGTACAAGTATCCTCCTGATGCAAGAAAAGATAAAGAATGGAAAGGTTCTGATCTTATCTTATATCACTTGAGTGATTCTATCTATTTAAGTTTTGGTAATGTATCGGGATACTCTTTCAATAAATCTGGGCATTGGCTTATTATGACCATTGATACTGAAAAAAACAATAGCAACTGTTTATTGCTAAGAAATATGAAAACCGGAGAAATAATATCTTTGGATAGTGATGAAGCAGATTATGAAAAATTGAAGTGGACAAAAGATGGTGATGGTCTTACTCTTTTAAAAGGTGAAAAAGATAAAAACTATGAAGAAAAACTTTATAGTATTTTAGGATTCAAAAATTTTGGTAACAAAATACCTGAAAAGATTATTTATAATCCCAAAGATGATGAAAGTTTTCCGGAAAAAATGTCAATCAGCCCAAATCGATCTCCATTTTGGAAAGAAGACCTATCATTATTCTATTTTGGAATACATGAAATTAATCTGACAGAAAAAGCAAAAGAAAAAAGAGAAAAGGAGAAGTTAAAAGCTGAGGAAAAAGCTGATTCGCTTGCAAATTGTGATAGTACACTTGTGGTTGATAAACAAAAAAAGAAAACTGATAAAACAAAAGAAAAAGATGATGAAAAAACTCCTGATATGGTAATATGGCATTGGAAAGATAAACGTCTTCAGTCACAGCAATGGGTAGAAAAAAGTAAAGATGAAAATTATAGTTATCTTTCTTTCTATAATACGTTAGAAAATAAATTTACACGTTTGGCAAATGATACAATAAAACACATATATCCAGCAACAATAGGTGATTTTTGTTTAGGTGTTGACAGGGATAATTATCTCCTGCAAAATAGTCTTGAAGGGCGTAGTTTTTCCGATTTATATATGATTAATTTACATACAGGAAAACCAAAATTAATACTTAAGAAAATTAGATGGTTCTATGATTTATCACCTGATGATTCGCATTTGCTTTATTACGATGATGGACATTTTTATACGTATGACATGCAAAAGAAAAAATCTTATAATATAACAAAAAAAATGCCCGTGTCTTTTATTGACGTAGAGGACGATCATAATGTAAAAAATCCACCAATCAGACCAATTGGATGGACATCTGATAGCAAATATATTCTGCTCTCTGATGGATGGGATATCTGGAAAATACAGATACATGGGAAAAAATGGACAAATTTGACAGTTAACGGAAGAAATAAAAAAATTCGTTATCAGAGACCTTTTAAGTTTGATCGAGATATTGAAGGTATAGATTTTTCAGAACCCGTATATTTTAAAATGTATGGTGAATATACAAAAAAACAAGGTATTGGAAAAATCGATAAAGGTAAGCCGGGAATAACACCGGTTTTATGGGATGATGCAGCATATTCCAGATTATATAAAGCAAAAAATAAAGATTCATTTATTTATTCAAAAGAAGATTATAAAACTTTTGCAGACAGGTATTTCGTAAATGAAACTTTCACAAATTCAAAAAAAATAACAAATGCAAATCCTCAACAAATTGACTATAAATGGTGTTCGGATGTTAGAATAATTGACTATATTAGCGAATATGGAGATAGTCTTCAGGGACTTCTTTATTTACCTGCTGATTATGATGAAAACAAAACTTATCCTACAATTGTTTATATGTATGAAAAATTATCTCAAAATGCTTATAACTATTTAACGCCCAGATTAGCCGGTATTATGAATACTTCCTATTATACGAGTAATGGTTATGCAGTTTTTAATCCTGATATTATTTATAAAGTCAATGATCCGGGAATCTCATCTGTGAAATGCATTATGGCAGGTGTAAAAGCGGCAATATCTACTGGTATTGTTAACAAGGACAAAATAGGAATTCAAGGTCATTCTTGGGGTGGTTATCAGACATCTTTTATAATAACTCAAACTAATTTATTCAAAGCTGCTGTAGCTGGAGCACCTTTGACAAATATGCTTAGTATGTACTCTTCAATTTACTGGAATTCAGGCAGTGGAAATATGGCAATTTTTGAATCTAGTCAAGGACGTTTTACAGGTGGGTATTGGGACAATCTTGAAGCATATACAAGAAACTCTCCTGTATATTATGCTCAAAATGTCCAGACACCATTTGTTATATTACACAATGATAAAGATGGAGCAGTAGATTGGAATCAGGGAATTGAATATTATAATACTTTGAGAAGACTAGAAAAACCAGTAGTAATGTTAGAATATAAAGGTGAAAATCATGGTTTGAAAATTCTGGAAAACAGGAAAGATTATACAATTCGTATGAAGGAATTTTTTGACCATTATTTAATGGATAAAAAATCTCCTGATTGGTGGGTAAAAGGCATTGATTATCTTGATCTTGATAATCATTTAAAAGAGAGAGCAAAACTATTAAAGCCTAACGAAAAAGAAGACGGGCAATGTGATGATAAATCAAAATAAAAATATGAAAAAAAGATGATCAGACAAAAATTATATAACAGTTTATCTGTTTATAATTTATTTAGGACAGATGTTGTAAAATAATTAAATTTGACAATAATTGTTTGATAATTAACTATAGGGATAATAAATGAGTAAACAACAAGAGCCGGTCGTAAATTGGAAATTAGCTGAAGAACATGGTCTCAACAAAGAAGAATGGGGCAAAATACAGAAAATTTTAGGACGAGTGCCTACTTTTACAGAACTTGGTATTTTTTCAGTAATGTGGAGTGAACATTGTAGTTATAAAAATTCTATTGCCGAACTTAAAAAACTCCCTCGAGATGGTGAGAAATTATTAGTTGGTGCAGGAGAAGAAAATGCAGGTCTTGTTGATATTGGTGATGGTCTAGCTGTTGCTTTTAAAATCGAAAGCCATAATCATCCGTCAGCAGTTGAACCTTTTCAGGGAGCTGCAACTGGAGTTGGTGGTATTCTTAGAGATATTTTTACAATGGGAGCCAGACCAATTGCATGTCTGAATTCTCTTCGTTTCGGACCATTATCCAAACCTAGAAACCGCTATTTACTCGATCATGTGGTAAAAGGTATTGCTCATTACGGAAATTGCATGGGAATTCCAACAGTTGGTGGAGAAGTTTATTTTGACGAAGGTTATTCAGAAAATCCATTAGTTAATGCAATGGCTATAGGAATCGTAAAACATAATGGAATAAAAAGTGCAATTTCGAAGGGTAATGGAAATACAGTAATGATTGTAGGTTCTTCTACTGGTCGTGATGGAATTCATGGTGCAACTTTTGCCTCTGTTGAAATCAGTGAAGAATCCGAAAGCAAACGTTCAAATGTGCAGGTTGGCGATCCTTTTACTGAGAAATTACTTTTGGAAGCCACATTGGAACTGTGTAAAAAAGATTATGTCATTGGAATACAAGATATGGGAGCAGCCGGAATTGCATGTTCTACTTCTGAAATGTCAGAAAAAGGCAACTCAGGAATGATTATAGATATTGAAAAAGTTCCAATGAGAGAGCAGGAAATGACTCCTTATGAAGTAATGTTATCTGAATCTCAGGAACGGATGCTTGTCATTGTTCGTAAAGAGTTTGAACCTGAAGTAAAAGCAATTTTGGAGAAATGGGATCTACATTGTGAAGTAGTTGGAAAAGTAACTGATTCTCCAAAAATTCAAATTAATATGAATGGTAAATTATATTCTGAAATTCCTGCATGGGATCTTTGTCTTGGCGGAGGTACACCGGTATATTACAGAAAAACAAAAAGACCGGAATATCTTGATAAATTACAACAGGAAGATCTTTCACAACTTCCTGAACCTAAGGATTATAATGAAGTATTAAAAAAATTATTATCTTCCCCAAATATTGCAGATAAATCATGGATTTATGAACAATATGATTATTCAGTCAGGACAAATACTGCTGTTCCTCCCGGAAGTTCAGCCGCTGTGATACTGGTAAAAGGCACAAACAAGGCACTTGCAACATGTACTGATGGAAATGGTAGATATGTATATTTAAATCCAAGAAGAGGTGGACAAATTGCTGTAGCCGAAGCTGCACGAAATGTAGTTTGTTCAGGAGCTAAACCAATCGCAATAACAAATTGTTTGAATTTTGGTAATCCAAATGATCCTGAAGTTTATTATCAGTTTCAAAATGCTGTTATGGGAATGGGTGAGGCATGTAATGTATTTGATACTCCTGTTACCGGTGGAAATGTTAGTTTTTATAATGAATCACCTGATACTGCCATTTTTCCAACACCTGTAATTGGTATGCTTGGATTGATAGAAAATCTTAAAAATATAACAACATCACACTTCAAAGATGAAGGTGATTTTATTATGATTTTAGGTACAATTAAGGGTGAAATTGGTGGAAGTGAATATTTAAAAGTAGTTCATGATAAAATTTCCGGTGACGCTCCATCACTTAACCTTGACTTTGAAAAACGTGTTCAAACTGCATGTCTTCAGGCAATTGATGCAGGCATCGTGAAATCTGCAACAGATATTAGCGATGGAGGACTTGGAGTTGCTGTTTCAGAATGTTGTATAAAAAATACTGAAAAGACTTTAGGTGCCTCTGTATATATATCAAGAAAGATGAGAGATGACGAGTTGTTTTTCGGTGAAACTCAGTCAGTTATATTATTGACTATTGACGTAAGTAATCTCCTCAAACTTGAAACAATCGCATCTAAAAATATGATACCATGTGTTACAATTGGAAGAGTAAAAGATGATGGTATTTTAAAACTTAATGATTGTATTAATGTGCCGGTTGAAGAATTACGAGATGCTTATGTGCAAGCATTACCAAAAGCAATGGATGGAGAATTATTATAAACCAATGAAAATGCATGTAGATGAAATTATTAATATTAGAAGGAAAATACATACTAATCCCGAACTTCCTTTTAAAGAATATGATACAACAAATTTGATAAAAAAAACGGTGGAATCCTGGGGATTGGATTTTCATCGTTTTTCTTTATTGGAAACCGGTGGATATTGTGATGTTGGCAAAGGAAATACTATTTTATTTCGATCTGATATTGATGCTATTCCGATAGAAGAAAATCCAAATCATAATATAAAATCAAATAATTCAGGAATAATGCATGCTTGTGGTCATGATTTTCATACTGCAATTGGACTTGGATTGTTAAGATATTTTTCTAACAACAGATCTGAATTAAATGGACGTCTTAGAGTGATTTTCCAGCCAGCCGAAGAGTCTGCTCCGGGTGGTGCAGAAAAAGTCGTTCAGGAGAATATATGGAGTAATGCAGAAGGAATATTGGCAGTACATGTAGATCCTCAACTTGAATTAGGAAAAATACAATTATTTCATCGTGCAGTACAAGCGTCTTCCACTTCAATTTATATTGAATTATGTGGTCCAGGAGGTCATACATCTAAACCTCATGAAACAGTTGATCTAATTTCAGTAACTGCCAGATATATCAGTCAAATACAAAATTATGTAAATGAAAAAAATGATCCGCGGGATACAATAGCTTTTGCTTTTGGAAAAATCGATGGGGGAGATACCCATAATTCAATACCACAAAAAATTATTTTAAGAGGTACAATTAGAACTTTAGACAATAAGGTATTGGAAAAAACTAAAAAGTTGTTTATAAATTTTTCTAAAAATTATGGTGAATTATACAATACATCAATTAGTATTAAATTTCCAACATCATGTCCGGCAACTATAAATAATCCGGAACTTGCTAATCTTTTCATTAAATCAATGAAATTACGACAGAATGAAAAAATGATTGAACTGCCTGAAAAATGCTCAATGGGTGCAGATGATTTTGCATATTATCTGGCAAAAGTCCCGGGACTATACCTACAAATCGGTGCTGCCGGTATTGGTACATTACATAGTTCTGATTTACTAATTAATGAAGATATAATCGGAATTTCATTAGAGTATTTGACTGGTTTTATTTCAGATCTTTTATCAGAATAAAGATGTAAAAAATTCACAGATATATTTGGAGAAAATATGAATATAATAATTACTGATTCTGGTTTGGGTGGACTGAGTATTGCTGCTGAGTTATATAAACAGTTGAAATTTAAAAAAATAGTTGGATATAATATAATATTTGCAAATGCACTTCCTGAAGCAAATCAGGGTTATAACAAAATGAAAAATACAATGGATAAAGTATCTATATTTAATAAAGCTTTATTTGGTTTTGAAATTTTTTCTCCAAAAATAGTTGCAGTAGCATGTAATACTTTATCTGTAATTACTCCAAAAACAGAATATTATCAAAAAAACAAAAACAAAATTATTGAGATTATAGACTCAGGGATAAACGGATTATTACATGAGATCGGTAGTATAAGTGATTATTATACAATTATTCTTGGTACTGAAACTACTATTCAGAGTAATGTTTATTATAATTCTCTGATTAACCGAGGTTTAAATAGGGAAAAAATAATTAATCAAAGTTGTGGTTCTCTTGCATCAGAAATTGAAAAAAACTATAAGAGCAAGCAAACAGAAGAAATTGTGAAACAATCAATCCAAGAGGCTGTTTCAACTATTCCAAATAAAAATTTGAAAATATATTTATATTTAGGATGTACACATTATGGTAATGTTGAAAATATTTTTTTAGAGCAATTACAAAAACTTGGGTTTATTAATGTAGAGATATATAATCCAAACAACAAAATGGTATCTGATCTTCTAAATAAAATTGTGGACAATAAATCAACAGAAAGTCAGGATCATCTGAGTTTTGAAATTATATCGAAAGCAGAAATTTTGCCTGAAGAAATTATATCCATATCTGAATTATTAAAGAATGATTATCCTGTTATTGTCTCTAAGTTGGTGAGTTATAGAAGAATAAAAGATTTATTCTAAAGAATCGTTAATAGATCAATGTATATTATGGTATTCTGGAATGTTTAGTATTTGGCCAACATAAATAAGGTCAGAATCTGCAATCTGATTTATATTAGTTTCATAAATATTTTTCCAGAATGATGGATTTGCTCCTTTTGTAATTTCATTTGCAATACTCCACAAACAATCACCATCCTGCACAACATATTTATTGTTTTTTATGTTTTTTGCATTTATTTCCATTTTTGGTATTATTAATTCCATATTGAAATTTATTAAATTTGGATTATTAATCTTTTCTTTATTTGCTTCATAAATAATTTTCCACATCAAAGGATTTCCATAAAAATCTTCAGCTATTTTTGATAAGTTATCACCAATCTGAACTATATAGATTACAGTATCTTCGTCTGTAATTGTTTCATCAATCATGCTTGTTTCGTTAATAGGAATTGAATCGTAAACAACATTGACAGTAGTCTGAACTTTTTCTAATTCAATTGCTTGTTGAGTTTCAGAAATTGCTGATTTTGAAAGAGAAATAGATTCAATAAGTTTTATTTTTGCGTCATTATATTTTTTGTTGTTTATTAAAGTTTTTGCTGAATTGAAACATGTTTGTGCTGATATAAATTTGACTGTTGCATATTTCTCTGCACCTATAAGTTTTGCTTCGTTTATTTTATTTTCTGCATTTCTTAGTTCTGTATCTGGTTTTTCAGAACATGATGAAATAAAAAATATTAGTAAAAGTAAGACGATTATTTTGGTATAATATTTTTTGTTCATAGGATGTTTCTCTTATTTATTTACTTTATAATGAAATATTAAATACTTAATTGTAAAATGTCAAGCAATTTATTTAATAATATTATTAAACCATAAGAAATATTTTATATTATTAAGCATATATTATTTGTAATATCATAGTGTAAAATAGTTTACAGAATTCATTTAATGTATCGTTTTAGTACACTATCAATTAGAATACGTATAAAAATATCAAATAATAAGTATTAATGTGAAATAAAGAAATCTTTATTTTATATGATTCAACATGTTGTTTTGAAATATATTAAGTTTGAAAATTAGATTAAAGTAAAATTATGTACTCCGGATTTGGTGTAAACAATTGCTTTAGGTTAAAAAAAAGGTAAGTATTAATACTTACCTTTTTTTTAAAAACTAATATTTAGAATTAATCCAGTAGTTTTTCAATCTCATCCATTGCCCAATTCATTTCTTTCATAGTTAATTTGAAAGGCTCTTCAGTTGTCATATCAACCCCAGCTTTTTTAAGGAGGTTTATAGGATAATCTGATCCACCAGATGAAATGAACTTAATGTATTTCTTTAATGCTTCATTTTCACCACTCCATACTTTAGATGCTAAAGCAACTGAAGCAGTATATGACGTAGCATATTGATATACATAGAAGTTATAATAGAAATGTGGAATATATGACCATTCTGCTTTAATATAATCAGGTACTTTACAAATATTTTTAGCATGTCCATAATATTGATCGACTATTTCTTTGTAAGTTTTATCAAGAATATCACCTGTTAGTTGTTGTCCATTTTCAACCATTTCATGAACTTTTAATTCAAATTCAGCAAATTGTGTTTGTCTGAAAACAGTTCCTTTAATTCCATCAAGATAATTCATCAGTAAAGATAATTTGGCATCTTTGTCACTAAGTTTTTTATAGTAATCATGAAATAATAATACTTCATTAAATGTTGATGCTACTTCTGCAACAAAGATTGAATAATCTGCAGTTTCATAGGGTTGAGTTTTGTTTGAATAATAACTATGCATTGTGTGACCAAGTTCATGAATTAATGTACTGACATCATTATAACTACCATTATAATTTAAAAGAATGTAAGGATGTTCATCATACACACTTCCATTGGAATAAGCACCGGAACGTTTTCCCTTAGTAGGATAAATATCAATCCAGCGATTGTCAAAAGCTTTTTGCACTACATTTTTATAGTCATCACCTAAAGGTTCAATTGCATCAAGTACCATTTTTGAACCTTCTTCATAAGTGAAATTTTTCTCAAAATTTCCAACAGCCGGGGCATAAATATCAAAATATGAAAGCGTATCAATATTCATCATATTGGCTTTGAGTTTTAGATATCTGTGAAATGTTCCAATATTGTTGTGAACATTATCAATTAATTTGTGATAAACTTCGACAGGAATATTATTTTCATCAAGAGAACTTTCCAAACAACTTTCATAATTTCGAACTCTTTTATAAAAAAGATCTTTTTTTACGTTTGCACTTAATTGAGCACCATAAGTACGACTATATTTATTTAATTCACCAAAAAATGTTCCGAAAACTTTTTTTCGGTCTTCACGGTTTGAAGTTGCTCTATATTTTGAAAAACCTGCTGCATCAAGATAGACATCACTTCCGTCAGTTAATTTTACAGTTGGATAGGGAAAATCAGCATTGCTGAAAATTCCATATATTGAAGATGCTGCTCCACTCATTAATCCTGCTTCGGCAATTATTCTTTCTTCTTTTGCTGATAATAGATGTTCTTTTGAACGGAACAAATCATGGAGGTAAAATCTAAAATCTTTTAAACCATTTTCAACAGAAATAAATTCGTCAATTTTTTCCTTACTCATTTTCAAAATTTCTGGATCAACAAAGGAAGCCATAGAGTTAAATTCTGTTCCAATTTGACCTATTTCCTGTTTCATCGCCTGATATTTTGACACTCTTGTATCCAAATCAGAATTCATACTTGCATAGGAATATAAACGTCCAAATGTTTTTCCGATTTCACTTTGCAATTTAAGACATTTAAATAGAATTTTTGGAGATTTGGCTAATTGTCCTTTGTATTTATCAATTTCAGAAAATTTCTTTATTAAATTTTCTTTTGCCAGATTCCATGCTTCATCAGATTCATAAATGTCAGTCAAGTCCCATTTTGCTTCATCACCAATGTTTTGTTTTACAGTTTTTTCTTTAACGTCACCTGTTTCTTTGTCAGAACATTGAACAAGAAGAGCAACACACATCATAATTACACCTATTGTTTTTTTCATTTTTCTTCTCCCTGATTATTTCCATCAATATTTATCCTTTGATAAGGATTAATTATGTATAATAAGTTTTGAATTGAAATATATTATTTTTTTTTATTTTCACAAAGTCTTATTACTGGTAAAATACTTTTAATTAGAAATTAATATTGTTATTATTTTTCATTCTGGTTTGCAGAGCATGCTAGTTCAGACTTTCAACTTCATTGAAACAGGACAATGATCTGATCCTAACACAGATGGGTGTATTTCTGCATCCAATATTCTTGTAACACTTGATTCATCAACACAAAAATAATCAATCCGCCATCCTATATTTCTCTTTCTTGCATTAAAGCGATAACTCCACCAGGTATAATTATTAGGTTCATTGTTGAACATACGGAATGTATCAATATATCCAGTATTTATAAAGGTATCCATTGAATCTCTTTCTTGTATTGAGAAACCTGGATTATTCATATTGGTTCTCGGATTTTTTAGATCAATTTCCTTATGGGCTACATTATAATCTCCACAAATTACTATAGTTTTTTTCTTTTTCAATTTTTCACAATATTCCAGTATTGCAGTATTAAAACCAGTCTTGTAATCTATTCTTAATAACTCATGTTGTGCATTTGGATAATAACAATTGATGAAGTAAAAATCATCAAATTCCAGAGTAATTACTCTTCCTTCTATATCAAATTGCTCTATACCGATTCCGTTTATTACATTTAAAGGTTCAATCCTTGTTAAAACTCCAACTCCTGAATATCCTTTTTTGACTGCACTAAACCAATAATTTTTATAACTTTCCATGTTAATTATTGATTCCGGTATTTGATCCGGCTGTGCTTTTGTTTCCTGAATACCAATGATATCCGGGTTTAGATTTTTGATTATATCTGTGAAACCTTTTTTTTCAACAGCACGGATACCATTTACATTCCATGAAAAAAGATTTAATTGGTTATTGTTTGTCATTTATTCCTCGATAAATTATAATAGATTTCTATAAAAAAGTATAGCGTATTATACAAATTTTAAATGTTTACAACAAAAGATAAAATTCCAAATCTCAAAAAACAAAAACTAAATTCGAAACACATATCTCGATTAGTTTGTTCGAAAATTGTTTTTTTATCTTTGTTTAGAAAATTTAGAATTTTGATAAGAATAGTATCGTACCTAAAAGTACAGGGTTTTGGAGTGTCAGAATTGTTATTACAAATAGAGTCGCCACGTTGTGGCTGAAATCAATTAACAATTAACAACCATTCTAAATATACAATTGCAATATCTAACATGGAATTTCTAACGATGAAGGAGAAATCTTTGAAAGTTATAGTAGAATAATATCTGGTAATTATTAATAATACTACACGGATTAAACGGATTGCACAGATTTTATTAATTTAATTCAAACCAATTTCCGACTAACTGAAAAACCTTGATCATTAATCTTCAAACAAATCGGTCTAATGATTTCTGAAACCGAGTATCGAGTATCAAATATAGAGTAAATGACAAACAGGACAACTTATATTACAATTATGTCTATGTAACTAATTAATTTTTAAATCTCAGGTCAAGAGTTCTAAAACTATAAAGATTTCAATTACAGAATTATTATTCCAGTTAAACTGTTTATCATATTTTTTAAAATGATTTGTGCATTTGAATTGTGAGATTTAGTAAGAAGAGAGGAGATGCCACAAACCTGAATATTTACATTTATATTTATGTATTCATACTGCATCTGTTAGGTTCGACGTTTTTTATTTTGCTCTTTGACTTCATCATGCATTCTTTTAAAAATCTTCCCCATATTTTTTTCTGCTCGTCGTTTTTCAATATAGGATTGTTCGTTGAATTCAGTTTCTTTTCGCAATTTTATATAATTTTCGTACCTATTCGAATTAATTTTCTTTTCTTTAACAGCTTTTAAAACTGAACAATCGGGCTCACTGATATGAGTACAATTTCGAAATTTACATGTTTTCCCAATTAAGTCAATATCAGTAAAAGTTTCATCAATTCCGGTTTTGATCTCAATATTTCCAAGTTCCCTCATTCCGGGAGTATCAATAATCAATCCGCCAGATTCTAAAACTACCAGTTCTCTACGTGTAGTTTTATGTTTTCCCTTGCTATCTTTTTCTCGGACTTCCATGGTTCCATAGATTTCTTCTCCAATTACACTGTTTAATAATGTAGTTTTTCCTACACCTGATGATCCAAGAAGACAATATGTTTGACCGGGATTTATTATGCTCTTGATAATATCCAAACCTTCACCGGTTTTATTGCTAAATGCATATATGTCATTTTCGATGTGAGCATTTCTAATTAATGCAATTTTTTTCCCCAATTCTTCTGGAGTTATTAAATCAAGTTTGCATAATAAAATTATTGGTTTAATATTACTATCATTCACCATGGTTAGATAACGTTCTAGTCGATTTATATTAAAATTCAAATCAAGAGATTGTACAAGAAAAGTATAATCGATATTTGATGCAATTAATTGGTACTCAATTCTTTTCCCCGCAACTTTACGTTTTAGTACAGATTTTCTTGGGTATATTTCTTTGATTACAGGAGTTGAATTTTTCACATTAGTATCGACCTTTACCCAATCTCCGACCGCTGGTAGTTCAAGATTAGATATTGCATTGAACTTCATCTTATAGGGAATTTTTGCAATGAATTCTTTTTCTTCATTACGAATTATGTAACTATTTTTATTAATTGCAATTATCCTGGCAAGATCTGCTTTAATTTCATCAAGTTTACTTAAATTCGTCTGATACCAGTCACAATATCCTAATTCAGTAAAATCCATTATTTATAATTTTCTCCAATACTTTTTTCAAGATCTTATTTTGTACAAATTTCTTACATAACTGATTAATATACTAACAATTTATTTTAACTATCTGTTTTAGTTCTGTTAATCCGTGAGCAATGTTTTTCATTTTATTATAGGAATATTACGAAATTCTATTTTAAAACCTCTATATCCACAAAGTATTTGTAATAATGATATTTTGGTTGCTGAGGAAGATACATTCTCGAAATGAAGTTCCATATTTACAGAATTTCCAGCAACAATTTTTTTTGTTGCTCCATCATATTGACTAATTCCTGTTATTTTTCTTAACTGATTGGCAAATTTTACTGCTGAAATAATATATTCATTTCCTGATTCATCATAAATCTTTGTTTGATAGTGCCAGCCGTAAGTCACCTCGGCATTTTTATCATCTTCTGTTGAATTAGTAATTTTTATCTTACAAATAACTGTTCTCCCTGACATTTGTGCTTCAACTAATTCGAATTTTAAACCTTCTTTTTCAATGATTTGATTGGTTTGGACTTGTGGTTTGTTGGGAGTTGGTGATTTAGTAATTTGACCAAGTAAATTTCTGATAGTTTCATCTTTGGGGATTTTTATAGATGCCACTGAAAAGATTTTCCCCGATTCTGTAGAAATCAGGCGTGCATTGACTTTTACTGTTCCTCCCAGATCAGTTATTGAACCGGACGCAATGGCATTTACACCTAATATTTTTCCCAGTTCTACAGCAGAAGTCTGATCAATCATTCCACTCAGAGATAATTTATGTTCTTTTATGATTTTATTTAACAATTGTCTTTCCACTACTTCAAATTTACCTGTTCTATATAATCGAGTTATAAGTTCTTCTGCCAGATATCTGCCAAGGTTGGTAACATTACCCTGAATATCAGAAAATTCAATGATAGCTATTTTAGATTTTTGATTCTGGGAGAGGCTTAGTACAATTTGATTAACTAAATCATCTAACCGAGAATCTAAATTTTGTTGAGGTTGCCGTATTTCTTTTTGGGATGACGCACAACTTAATATGAAGAAAAGTAATAGAATAATTCCTAATAATCGTTTTCTTATTTTCATAATTAATACTCCATTTAATATTTCATTTAATTTATTGTTATATAACAGATATTCTGACAAACATATCTCCAGTACCGGAATCATTAAGAATTGGTAATCCTTTACCTTTGATTTTGAGCAATTTTCCTGACTGCGAATTTGGGGGAATTATAATTTTAATCTTTCCTGAAATTAATGGAATAATTTTTTCAGTTCCTTGATTAGCTTCTGAAGCAGTTAGTTCCAAATCGTACAATATATCATTATTATCTCTTTGGAAAATCTTATGTTTTTCTTCTTTAAATATTGTAATTAAATCACTAACAACATTATTTCTTATGCCAATATTTCCTTTTCCGCTTATAGTTATATATTGACCTTCACTTACTCCGGCAGGTACGTTAATTTCAACAACCTCTTCACTATTAATTCGTCCTTTGCCATTACATTCTGTACATTTATCAGTAATTATTTCACCGGTTCCATCACAGAGAGTACATGATATTATATTTGTCATTTGTCCAAATATCGAATTTGTTATTTGCTTAACACTACCACTTCCATTACAAGTCGTACATTTCTTTTTTGCTGAAGCAGATTTCGCACCTGACCCATTGCATTTTGTACATTTTACATACTTTTTATATTTTAATTTTTTTGTAATACCTGTATATATTTCTTCCAAAGTAAGTGTTATATTTATTTTCAGGTCTTCATCTTTAATTTTTTGATTTTCATTATTATTTTTTTCACTTTGATTATTTCCGAAGTTTTCAAAGCCTCCACCTCCGAAGCTGTTCATAAAAGCTGAAAAAATATTTGCACTATTATTTATTTCATCAACTTGAGCTTTTAAACTGGAATCTAAATCAACAGCTTTGTCGAACTCAACTTTTGCTTTATCATATTCATTTTTATCAGATAATTCTTTTCCTTTATTAAAATGCTGTAAAGCTTTTTCTTTTTTTAATTTTTCTTCTTTTTTCTTTTTTTCTGCCAAATCTGTATCATGACATTCAGTACATTTAAGTGCTTTCATATTAG
>JAOZSG010000002.1:22057-33600 GCA_029939785.1 Fidelibacterota bacterium
TACCACACACTTTACATTGGAAACTTTTTATAATGTCTGTTCTTCTATGACACACATGACACATTACAAAAGATTTTTGTTCATCTTTTTCTGCAACATTTGTTAGAAAAGTAGCATTTCCCTGAATATTATAATCTTCTTTACCTGATATGATATCACCAGCGATTACATTTTTATCGCCAAGATTTACACCTTGTGAACTTTGTTGTGGTGATGCTTTTCCAGAATCCTTTTTCTGTGGACTACCACAAAATCCACAAAACTTTATTCCTGGATTTAGATCAGCATTACAAGAAATACATTTTATGGTGGCAGCTATTAATCTTGAACCACACTCGGCACAAAACATTGTATTATTATTGTATTCTATACTACATGTTGGGCATTTTTTCATATTTTATCTCTACTGTTTAAACAGGGTTAACAGGATTTACTGGATTATTTTAAATTAGTTTTATCCAGTTAATCCTGTCTATAATCTTTTTTTATTTTTTCATATCAAGTTTTAAAACTAGGCTTCTGACTAGCAGCTGCCATATGACACTACCAATTCAATTTTAAAATTTAAACCACTTAGGCATTTCTGATAATAAACTATTAATTTCTGTTTTCCTCTTTTCATCTAATTGAACGGATTTTTTTAAATCAATTTTTGATTGTCTAAAATCTTCTAACTTATAATAGGAATACCCTCGCATATAGTATGCATATCCCAGATCGTTGTAACCTAAGTCAATAGTTTTAGTATAATCTGAAACAGCTTTTTTGTAATCTGCTAACATATAAAATGAATACCCTCGTAAACTATATGTTTTTGCCAGATTTTCATAATTTAATTCAATAGCTTTGGTAAAATCCAAAATAGCCTTTTTATAATCGTCTAACATATAAGATGAATACCCACGCATGTAGTATACTTTTGCCAGGTTATTATAACCTAAGTTAATAGCTTTAGTAAAGTCTAAAATAGCTTTTTTATAATCATCTATAAGATAAAATGAATGCCCTCGCTGGTAGTATGCATATTCATCTTTGGGGTTAATTTCAATTACTTTATTAAAATCAAAAATAGCTTTGTTGTAATTGTCTAACATATAATACGAATACCCTCGTTTGTAGTATGCTTTTGCTAAGTCATTATAATCAGAGTTTATAGCTTTAGTGAAATCTAAAATAGCTTCATTATAATTGTCTATATAATAATACGAAAACCCACGCCAGTAATATGCATATTCATCTTTTGGATCAAGTTCAATTGCTTTAGTGAAATCTAAAATAGCTTTATTATAATCTTTCATATTTTTATAAGAAAACCCACACCAGTAATATGCATTTTTATATTTTGGATCAAGTTCAATTGTTTTATTAAAATCTTCAATTGCTTTATTATAATCGTTAATATTCTTATAAGACATGCCACGCCAGAAATATGCAAATTCATATTTTGAATCAAGTTCAATTGCTTTAGTAAAATCTAAAATGGCATTGTTATAATCTTTTTTGTATTGGTAAGAGATACCACGCCAGAAATATACAAATTTATCTTTTGGATCAAACTCAATTTCTCTATTAAAATCTAAAATTGCATTGTTATAATCTTTTTTATCTTGATAAGAAATGCCACGCCAGTGAAATGCATCTTTATATTTTGGATCAAGTTCAATTGCTTTAGTAAAATCCAAGATAGCTTTGTTATAATTGTCTATTTTATAATACGAAAATCCTCGTTGGAAGTGTGCTTTTGTAAACTCATTACAATCCAAGTCAATTGCTTTAGTAAAATCCAAGATAGCTTTGTTATAATTGTCTAATTTATAATACGAAAATCCTCGCATGTAGTATGCAGATTCATATTTTGGGTTAAGTTGGATTGCTTTATTAAAATCTAAAATTGCTTTATTATAATCTTTAACATTCTTATAAGAAAGACCACGATTGTAGTATGCAAATTTATCTTTTGGATTAAGTTCAATAGTTTTGTTAAAATCATAAATAGCATTATTATAATCGTTAATATTCTTATAAGACATGCCACGCCAGAAATATGCAAATTTATCTTTAGGATCAAGTTCAATTGCTTTATTAAAATCTAAAATTGCTTTATTATAATCTTTTTTATCTTGATATGAGATGCCACGCCAGTAATATGCAAATTTATCTTTTGGTTCAATATCAATTGCTTTATTAAAATTTTCAATTGCATTGCTATAATCTTTTATATTATAATAAGAATTACCACGATTATCATATGCAAATTGATTTTTTGGATCAAGTTCAATTACTTTGTTAAAATCATCAATTGCTTTGTTAAAATCTTTCATATTAAAATAAGAATTACCTCGATGGTTATAAGCATCTTTATTTTTTGGATCGAGTTCAATTACATTTTTAAAATCATCAATTGCTTTGTTATATTCTTTTATATTATAATATGAATATCCACGCCAGTAAGATGTATCTTCATATTCATATTTTGGATCGAGTTCAATTGTTTTATTAAAATCTGCAATTGCTTTATCATAGTAACTAGTATTTTTATAAGAAAGACCACGCCATTTATGTGCTTCTGCCAGATTTTCATAACCTAAGTCTATTGCTTTTGTAAAATTGTCAATTGCCTGAAAGTATTCTTTTTTTACATAGAATTCTTTGCCATTATTTAAATGTTGCAAAGCTTCTTCTTTTTTTAATTTTTCCTTTGCTAATTTCTCAGTTTCTTTTTTTTTCTTTTTTTCTGCCAATTCTGCATTATGACATTCAGTACATTTAAGTGCGTCGATATTAAAATGCTCTTCACATACATCTCCGCCACATACCTTACACTGAAAACTATTAATAATCTCTGTTCTTCCGTGACATACATGGCACATAACAAAAGATTTTTGTTCATCTTTTGAAGTTATATTCGTTACAAATGTAGCATTTCCACGGATATTATAATCTTCCTTACCTGATATGATATCACCTGAGATTACATTTTTATCACCAAGGTTTACACCCTGTGAATTTTGTTGTGCTGATGATTTTTTAGAGTTTTTTTCTTGTGAACTGCCACAAGATCCACAGAATTTCATTCCGGGACTTAGATCAGCGTTACAAGAAATACATTTTACAGTGGCAGCAATTAGTTTTGAACCACACTCAGCACAAAACATTATATTATCATTGTACTCTATATTACATTTTTGACATTTTTTCATATTTCATCTCTACCTTTACTCTGTCGGCCTAAGTCCGGCTTCTGACGGATCGAAGGGTGCTCGAAGCTCAGTCTGTCTGACATTTAAACAATATTTCATTTTTTCTTCATTTCAATTATTCATAGCTCCGTCTCACATTTCGACAGGCTCAATGTGACAGAGTTGATAGTATTTCTTAATTTACTATTCAAATCTTGATCTCAAAGTTTATTCCTCCACTCTGTCATCCTCGTCGAATTAATCAATGTGATAGAGCCTTAATTTTTCATTTTTCATAAAAATTTAGACATTGCCAATTTACTTTTTTTCGACCCGTGTACCACATTCAGCACAAAAAACTTCATCACCACATTCTTGTCCACAATTAGAACAAAACACTTTTTGTTTTTTGGAATCGGAACGAATTTTTTCCCTCACAACATCAGAGTAGCGATTTTCATTTTTGTCAACCATGTCATGAGTTCGTTCAACTTCCTTGTCTTTAGAATTCATAACACCGGATAGAACCTGGGCATTACTTCCTGCAATATCTCTTACAGCAGCCATCTGTTGTTCCATAAACTCCTTCATCATCTGAGTTTGGTCTTTTGCATCATTTACTCTTGTATCATTAGCGACTGCAGCAGCATCGGCCTTAAATTTTTCAGCCATTGCAGTAGCTGCTTCTTTTGTAATATTTGGATTTGAAACCATAATCTGTTCAGCAGTCATATTTGCAAAAGTATTAAGTTTATCTTTTTCGAAAGAATGGTCTTCTTTTTTATCTTCCATTTTTCTATCATGCTCTGCTTGTTCACGCTCCTGTCTTACTGCTTGTGCTTGTCTAAGTAGTTCCATCTGGCCAAGTTGTTCTTCTTTATCCATGTCCATTTCTGACCGTCTTCTTTTATCAGCAAACTCGCTATCTTTTTCTCTTCTGTTATCATTATACTCATCTTCTTTAAGTTGGCGGTTCATCTGAATGTTGAATAATTTTGCCCCCAGTTCTTCTTCCATTTTTATATGAGCAGATTGAACATCATGCTGATGTTGAATTAGCATAAGTTCAGTAGCCCTGGCTCTGTCAATATTATGATCCTCACTTCTTTCATGTATATCTCTTTGCAAGTTTGCCATCTCTTCTTCATTAAGCAGATTATCTTTGTTAATCTCAGCAAGCCTTTGATTAAATTCAGCAGAATTTGCTGCATTCTGAAGTTCTGCACTGTTTTGCTCCTGTGAAAGACGATTCATGAATTCATTTCTGCGAATTAGATGTTCCAGTTCTTTTTCTGATAGATACATCTCTTCCGCCAAACGATCCAATCTCTCTAACTCTTCTCTTGCGGTATCAATTTTAATAATATCTAAAAATTCGAGATATGGAAATTTATTACTAAAAACCTCTTTTAATTTCTGTGATAAAGATGATTTTAATTTGCTATTGATGTTCACTTTTTCAGGTTTATAAGCAGAGATTAATTCATGAATCGTAGTTTCAATATAAGGGGAAAGTTCATTTGCAAAAGTTTCTGCACCCAAAACAGTTTTATCAATCATAAATCTTTTATATAGATTCATTAGATTAGATACTTGAATTGAAATCAGTAATCCAACATCCATTTTTATAGTTGAACTTGGAACTTCTTTAAATGTAAAAGGTAAGGAAAAATCACTGCTTCTACAGACAATAATCTCTATTGGAATTCCTTTCTGAATTGCTTGTGAAATTTCATTTGAGTCAGATTCATTTTGATCATGTGTTTTTTTCTTTCTTCCATGGAAAAGATTTGAGAAAAATCCGGTAATTCGGGAAATAATATTTCCTTCACCTGGGATTTTGTTATCAAATCGGTATGTACCAGCCTCTACCATAGATTGAAGTTTTCCTCCTCTAAGTATCATTGCCAGATAACCTTCAGGGATTACAATACCTTTGGCTTTAGTATATTCTGAAATTGTTTTTTCTGTTATTCTTAGAGCTATTTGTCCCGGTTCCATTTCCCATGATATATAGCCTTTATCTTTTCTTGTTATTTCTTTATCTTCACTTTCTGAATTATTTTGACTTTGTGGTGTGCCACATTTTCCACAGAATTTTGCACCTGGTTTAAGTGCATTTCCACATTTTTCGCAACTGTTATTTTTTACATTATTTTGATTTGAGGATATAGGTTGGTCGATTTTTGTACCACATTTTCCGCAAAATTTTGCACTATCTTTGAGTTGGTTTTTACATTTTGGACATTCCATGATTGGTTCCCTTTATTATTAATTATTTTTTTTTGATAAATTTTCAGCAGTTATTTTTCCGTTGTCATTAAAATTTACTATGAGATATTGTTCCAAATTATCTTCATTATTTTTAAGAATATAGGTTAAACGGTTATAGAATTTATCCTCAAATTGGTATTTTTCATAATTAGGTTCGATATTTTTATACAGAGGATATTTCCCCCAAATGCTCTTATTTATCTGTTGAATATAATTTTTTGGATTAGTCATAAGTTCCTTTTCCTTTTTTATATTTTCTTTGTGAGTATGATTTGGCTGTATATCAGAATTAATTTCTTCTAAACTAATTCCACATTTTCCACAAAATTTTATTTCTTCACTTATCATATTATTACAATTTGGACATTCCATATTTTATCCTTTTTGACCACTAATGCACACGAATAGACACTAATAATTAATATTAATTATTATTCGCGTTCATTAGCGTTCATTCGTGGTTGATTTTTTCATTTTTTCATAAAACGTTTTATACTACCTATTTTATAAGTATAGACTAATGTCTTATTAAGATGTATCTATCTATTCATTTTGACAATGACTCATTTATAATTTCACCTGAATCATTGGTATTAACTATAATAAATTGGTCAAATAATTTTTGTTCTTTTTTATAAGACAATTGCTTAAAAGTTTTTCCATTAAATTTATATTCATGATATTTTGGTGCAATTCCTTTAAAGTCAGGATATTTATTCCAAATATTTTTATTTACTGCTTCATTTATTTTTCTTTGAGCGGTGTCAACTGCATTGGTAATAATAGAGTATGTTGAAAAATTTGAAATAGTAGAAGATTTTGTCATTACAAGATCGTTTTCCGGTATCTCTTTCAAATTAGTTGCATCAGTTGAGAAAGTATCAGATTTAATATTTTTCACGCTGTTAATGCAAAAAGCCGGATCTCCGAATAGATTAAACTCAATAATGGTAAGTAATCCTGTTGTAGGATCTTTATCAATATTATTTAAAAAAGCATGATTTCGTGCTCTTATAAACGCTCCTCCTGCCGGTAATCCACTCTGTATTTCTCCCAGGTAGTCATGAATTATAATATCTGCAAGACTGATAGGTGGATCTGCCGGTCCCAATGCTATTCGGGATGAGCCTACAAAAGATATCGTTTTGGTGCTTAATGCAGAAAGCAAAATACTATCTTGCTTCCTCAAGTTTATAAATCTTGCTCCGTAACAAGCCTCAACACCTAATATATTATTAACTTTACTGTTTGAAATTTTAGATGGAGAAAAAGCTTTGGGATATTCTGTGCTTTTTTGTCCCATCCATTCTGCTTCAGAATTACTTCCATGTAGATTAAAATAATGGATATTAATATTATTATCATAATGATTATCAATATTTTCAACTGTAATGTTAGGAGAAAGAAAAAGACTTTCTTTACAAACATTATTATTGACATAATTTGAAGCTCCACTCCAAACAAAAGCACTCAAACCAAATGTTTTTTCAGTTGAAAATTTTTTCATACTATCTTGAGTATTATTTAGCAGGTTAATAATATCATCTACTGTAGTGTCTATACCTGTTGGAATACGGCCTGTCATTATCACGGGAGTTCTATTCTCTTCTTTGTTCAAATCCTCTGATACTGAAAGAGTTGAATAGGGTAGGTCAGAATCTACATCAATATCACTTTCAAGTGAAGGAACAGGGTTCGGAAATACAGGCATTGGAATAATTTCATCACCACCAAGCAGAAGTATATATGAAACCTTAGAATTTATTTTTTTCTTTATTGTCTTGACACCCTTGATTAATAATTTTACATGTTGTTTCCAGTTTTTTTTATTTGGTAATAACAAGTAGTTGTCTGAAGCATCAAGTAATAGATAAATAATTCCATTTTTCTTATGAGTATTTAAATAGACATTTAAACTCTGTTTTAACTTTTCAGTCTTTTCTATTCCAAATTTTTCTATTAATTGTTTAAAATTTGTTAATAAAATTCCAAACTGATAATTCTGATTATCGTCAATAAACATAGATTTTTTATTATAAAAAAAATCAAATGCAGAATTAACTTCGTTGACTTGTTCCTGGTTAGTATTTACAGAATTACCACAGTTCTGACAAAATTTATCTCCCTGGACTATTTTACTTCCGCATTCTTCACAAAAATTATTCATAAATCCAATCTCATTATAGTTATTTTTTTTTATAAATGTTTCGGAATCTAATTGAATTAGAAATAATTATCAATAGGACTTTGGACAATAATTTTCTTTTACTGATCATTAAATATGCATCGGAGTAGATATTTATTATTTTGTCAGCATATCATTTAATTTTATTTCAGGATGATGATATCTTTCATAATCAGGCGTTTTTTTGCCATATTGGATAGATTCTTTGGGACACCATTGGATACAGGCGAGACACTGGTGACATTTTTGATTCCATGTGGGTTTTCCATCTTTTATTTCAATATTTGAGGCAGGACAGATTTTTGCACAGATTTCACAACCATTACATTTTTCATCCACCCAAAACTTTTTATCCATTCCATGCACATGATTAAAACTCATTTTATAAAATCCTGAAAAAAGGATTCTTTGCCATAAAGGACCTTTTTCTACGGGTAAATTTTTTCTTTCTTTGATGATTGGAATAATTTGTTTGATTTTTTTTAATGCAGAATTGAATAGTTTTTTTTGTTTATTTTGGGGTATAGCACCGCCCCAGGGAATATAATTTGAAGGTGTTTTAAAATCAAATCCTGAATTTAGATTCATTCCTTTTTCTTGCATCTTTTTATGTAGTTGAACTAGTGTATTTGAAACTTGTCCACCATTTACGGCAGCAGCAAATATATAATTATTTTTTATTTTTTTTAATTCATCCAAAAAATTAATAACCGGTGCAGGTACTCCCCACATATAAACAGGAAAAACAATTCCTGTATAGTCAGCATCATTATTTACATTATTAATATTAAAATTTGTAATTGAAATCAGATGTACATCTTTGAACTCTTTTGCTATTTTTTTTGCTATCCAAAGTGAGTTTCCAGTACCTGAATAATAAAATATGTTTATGCTCATTTTTTAACCTTTTTTATTTCAAATTTTGAATAATTTAAAATTAATGAACATTTATTTCAGATTCAATAAATAGATAATAATGATGAATTACAGAAAAATAATAATAAGAATTGATTTAATACCATGATTGATTTGAAAAAGGTTAATATATATTGAATATTGTAATGTATTAGTGAATTATCGGAAATTTTTATGTCAAAAATAATTAATGTAAATAATGCAAAAATATTTGATTTTATGAAAAGGCTGAATTTTTTTGAGCATTTTACTGATATCGAATTACGACAAATACTGAATCAACATGTTCAGATTCATGTGTATGAAAATAATGAATATATAGTAAAAATAGGGGAGATGACAATCTCATTTTATATTATACTTTCTGGTTCTGTAATAATAGTGAGAGAGAAAATAAAAGATAAAATTATACAGTTAATTGGATTTATCAAACGGATGAATGCTGAGACATTAAATGAATAATTTATCTGTATAAATTAAGTTAAGATGTTAATTGTGTAATAAGATCAATACATTAAATCTTCAAGAGTTTGTCATTTATTTCTCTTAATAACTACAACAGTGGCATCATCTTCCCATTTAATTGAGTCACCAAATTCAAAAACAGTTTGATTAATTAAATTAACGATTTCTTTGGCTGTTTTATCCTGATTTTGTTTAACAATTTCCTTTAAACGTGATAATTCAAATTGATCTCCTTTGGAATTGTTACGTTCGATTATTCCATCAGTATACATTACCAGAATCGAACCTGGTTCAAGATGAATATATGATCTTTGTATTTCAATATTCTGTAAAAATCCAAGTACCATTCCTGTTGAGGTTAAGTCTGTTATTTTATCTTTTGCTATTAAAAAAGGAGGAGGATGACCAGCATTTACATAAAAAAGATGCCCTTCTTTTTCAAACTCTCCCAAAAATAGAGAAACAAAATTACTTGCATAGGTACTTTGCTGGATTACCTGGTTTAATTTTTTTACAGTATATGCTAATTTGTATTCACTTGCCAATCCCATTCGTAAACCAATTACTACATCTCTGACAAGAAGTGCAGCAGGTAAACCATGACCACTGGCATCACCAATACTTATACCAAAACTTCCATCTTTAGATTCAAAATAATCATAAAAATCTCCGCCAACAAGTATTGCAGGAATAGAGCTCCCATACATATGATAATCTTCTATTTTTGGATTTGTTCTTGGTAATAAACTTTTTTGGATTTGAACAGCTTGTTTCAGTTCATTATCCATAATATCTGAAAAAAGGCGGAATGTTAAAGCCATTCTTACAGCATTTAAAAAAAGGGATATTTCTTCTCTTACCCAACCATCACGTAACCCAAAAACAAGGAGTAATTCTCGTTCAGGTGAATTAATATAGATAGCTGCAGGTGTAATGTTATATAAATTACTGGACAAGCCAAAATAATTTTTAAGATCGGGCTGATTAAATATATAACTACCATGTTTTAATATTTTTTGCATGACAGGAGAATTTGTTTGAATTTTTTTTGACCAACTATTTATGTTTAATGAAAATATAAGCAAAAATTCCTTGTCTCTTCTGTCATAAATACAAGCATCAATAATATCAAATTCGTTACCGAAATTTTGTTCTAATTCAATAATGATAGAAGAAATAAAATTTTCATTGGATGCATCATTACCTATTTTATTCAATAATCTGTCAAGTTTTCTGGAAAATGTTTTAGGATTATTCAAAATACTCCATGGTTAAATATTAAAATATCAATATATAACGTAACATTTAATTATTATATTTTCAATAAATTTTCTCACAAGAATAAAAATATATAATAACTACTCTCAATTCAATTAATTTTGATTTGATTTTTACTGATACTTTATATATTTTCAATCATGAAAATATAATCTTAAAATAAGTGGTATCATCCACTAAATGGTGAATATGAAAAAATAAATATAGATTGGATTAATATGATAAACAGGATAACAAAATATATTTATATAGTAAATCCTATTTATCCTATCTAAATAAAGGAGAATTGAATGAATTGTATTATAATGACTTATAATGTTGAAACTATGAAGAAACTTTTTAAAAAAAATAAAATAGTTCAACATTATTTGGAAAGAGCTAATGCAATTGCTGATACAATTAAATCAATACATCCTCATATCCTTGGTATTGTTGAAGCGACAAATAAACTTGCAGACCATGAATATTTTCTAAAAGAAACATCTCTTTTAGGTCTTGATTATAAAATTGCATTAAGTAAATATAATCGTGGTAAACAGGATCTTATGTTTTATTATCGAGATCCATTTGAGGTTATATCGATCGATGAAGATGTGAGTTACTATGATGATTGGATTGAAGATATTGATAATGATAGCATCAATGAAATATTAAGGTTTGAACGTAAACCGCTGGAGGTTGTATTTCAGGTAAAAGGAACTAAAAAACAAGTGTTAATTATCCTGGTTTCTTTTAAATCAAAAGGTGTTTTTTCTGTAGCAGATATCAATCAATATCAATATCTTGCTGTTGCTAATCGAAAAAAATTATATGGTCAAAGTAAAAAAGTTAGAAATCGTGTTGATGAATTATTGGATAAAAATCCAGATATGTCAATAATAATCATGGGAGATATTAATGACGAACCAGGAATGGATCATTTTCAAAAGCAAGTCGGGGCAAGTGCTGTTGAAACTCTTGTTGGCAATATTTACGAGCCTTCAAAAATATTTCATAATACTTTATGGTATCAGACAAAAACTAAAAATAAAAAAGATCTTTGGACTATAGAATATCAGGATCCAATTGTATTTAATCTAAAAATGCACAGAGGATGGATTGATCATATATTTATTTCACCATCTATGTTAAAATCAGATGCAAAAATAAAGTACATAATGGATTCAGGAGAAATTGCAGAAAAAAATGAAACCAGCCAAAAAGCATCTGATCATTATCCAATATATTGCAAACTCCAAATTTAGACA
>JAOZSG010000385.1 GCA_029939785.1 Fidelibacterota bacterium
TAACCATTCGTCTTCTAGCTTCTATAACGTTTTCTTCTGATAAAAAAGTTATATCAAGTATTGTATTGATTTGATCAACTTCCATTTCCAAAACTGACATAGTGGTCAAAAGTTCTTTTCTGAAAACAACCAACTGCTCCAACGACATTTCTTCACCCATTACCCCAGAAAGATTTTCATTCATCTTTTTATAATTAAAATTAAGGATATCACCTTATGATATTTGTGTTGGCATGTCAATATATGCAACTAAAAAGACCCCAGTTTTTCTAATTGTAGTTTTGGGAACAAATTAATTTGTATAGAAGGGGATTTATTTCTAAAAATTAGAGGTTTCAAACAAGACTTCATAAATGAAATAAAAGAATCTATGTTGAAAGATACAGATTTCTTTTTTATGTGTTTTTCATACAACATTAAGACCCCAATTACTAGCTGGTTTGTAGACTCTTGAATCCTAATAAAGGTAATGCTAGAGACAATAACAGCGAATTGTATTAGGGCTAATAAACTGACGAATCTTTCATACTTTAAGACTCTTATTTTTTCTAAATTAAACTTTGTCTTAACTCTTTTAAAGATATTTTCAATTCCCCATCTTTGTAAATACATTGTAACTATTTCTTCACTAGAATAGTTGCTATTTAAGTTGTGTATAAGCCGAATAGGTGTTTTGTCTCTTAAATGTTTACTTATTATTAACGTAAAAGTAGATTTTGTATTCACCTTATTATTATTTTTGTTCAAAAGATAAACTTCATATTTCCCAGGATTCAATTTTTCAACTTGAATTATAACCCCAGTTTCTTTTATTACAACTATACGATTTAGTCTTAGCCTAGCGATAAAACGCACCTTTAAAAAGTGATGCAGATCCTTGAAAAATTGTTTATCATCATTACCACGATCAAATACCCAAATACCTTTTTTATTACAATATTCAGATATTTCTTTAACAATACTTTTTCTTATTTGATTAAGAGTATATTTATCTCCTAAATGTACTTTTAATCTAACAAGAATATTATTAATTCCAACTCCATGAAGAGTATATCCATTTGTGACTTTTCTTTTACTTCCATCAAATACTCTAGATATCTTTTCCATTTTCTTGGCACATTCTTTAGATATATCTGTTAGGTCATAAGCAATAATTGTATTTTTTCTAATTGAATATTTTATTTTATTCAACGCATAATTTTCTACTTTCTCTACTAAATTAGTATTTCCTAAATGATATGAATATTTCTCTGCTTGTTTTTTAGCTGTTTTGTTTTCATCTTGTACTAAATGTCTTAGAACAGGAGTACCTGCTGTAAATAAGCCTCTTATTACTTCTGAAATCGCTTTTTTTTGTGGTAATGTACAATCTTTTAAAATGTTCCTACTATGATTTCTTATTAAATCTTGTATATACTTAATCATGCTAAAAAGTTGTTAGAATATTGGTTTGCGTCACTATTTTATATACTTTTTAGCTTATCTCAATAACCCATTCTTAAAAACCTCTCCAGAAAACTGGGGTCTTTTTAGTTGTAGGGGGGCTCAATAAACAGTTTGGGCAAAAATATCAGAAAGAACAGAGAAAGGAAGGAGAGAAAACATAAGTCTTTTAGCAAATCTCTCAATATTACGAATACCACAATGTTGTCTCTTAACTGTTTCAAAGCGACTATGCAAAGCTTCTGTTTTAGCATTAGTTGCTTTAGAAATGTAATAATTTAGAATATGTGCTTTTCTTCTTCTAAGAGTTTTTGCCAAACTTAACATTTCACTAATGCCAGATTGTTCACATAGCCAAATAACCTTTCTTAGCTGTGATTCCGCTTTCTTCCAGTTTTTCTGGTAATAAACTTTTCTAAGTTGGTGAATAATCTTCCATGCTCTTTTGACTTCTGGAAAAGTGTTAAAGCACGGTTGCAACTTATTAAATTCATCTTCTGTTAACTTATGAATAGGTTTTTGTAGTAACTGCTTAACTTCAAATTTCTTGCTATGAATTGTTTGTAATATAGTTCGTACAGATTGCATTTGTTGTAAGCCCCAGGCTATAACATGGAAATAATCTATTGTTATTCTTGCGTTAGGAAAACATTCTTTAGCAGTATAGATATAGAAGTTGTCCATATCTGTACATACTTCTTTAACTAACAATCTATCTTTTTTAGGAATTTCTAAAAGTTTTTTTTAAGCTGTTTCTGACTAAGATTTGGAAGTATACAAATAGATTTCCCTGTATCTAAATCAGCTAGATGATGTATCAACGCTCCTTTTCTAACTCCTTTTCCATCTAACCCTATTCTAGTAACCCCCTTTTCCCACTTAAATTCTATGTTTAAGCTATCTAATAATTTCATTGGAAACATTCCACTCATATTCCTTTTTCTTCCACTACCACTGTAATTATCTCTCTGCAGTTCACGTAGAGTATGTACCCTAAAGGTATTTGTTGTCTGTTTTCTTTTTGTAACATCTGGAAGCTTTTCCCACAATCGTTTTTTATGCCCTGTAAAATAGAAACGTCTTTGTTCAACTAATATATATACTACTTTATCTTCTAACATCATATGTGGAAACTTTCTTGTTTTCTTTGCATTAACCTTATTACTCCTTTCCTCCTTGTATGTCATTGCTTTACTTTGTATATGACAATAAAGATATATTTTGTCTTCAATATACTTAATTGAATCCAAAATATATCCTTCCAATTTGAACATTTTTTTGAGATGATTTTTTTGCATGTGTTTTTGGTTAGTTTGTGGCTAATCTTAGCTTAAAGCACATGCACTTTTTTGCCCATAGATTTTATAGAGCCAACAAACAGTGAGTAAAATTGCTGATAATATTAATAAATTTGCAGATTTTATTCCAAATAGGAGAGAAAGGATGTTGCATGTTGGTTTATTTGGATATTCTCGGGGACATGGTAAGATTAAACTTCCAAGAGCGATCAAATTTACTGGAGCATTATATTCTGTTGGAATA
>JAOZSG010000386.1 GCA_029939785.1 Fidelibacterota bacterium
CTCGAAGCTTTATCTATCTGATTTTCAATTTTCAACCATTGTGCTCCGATGCACATTTCGACTGGCTCAATGTGACAGAGCCTTAATTTTTCATTTTTTTTATATAACTTTTGACACTACTTTTTTTAGAATGGATTAACAGAATTTACTGGTTAAATATATTTTGTTATCCTGTTTATCATGTTAATCCTGTCTAATTTGTTTTTCATTTTTTTATACCTACCGACTAACAGATGACACTACCTTTTGAATTTGTTATTGCCTTATTAATCTCAGCCATTTCTTTTTGTGTCAGATTTCGCCATTGCCGGGGTTTTAGGTTTCCTAAATGAACATTCATAATGCGAGTGCGTTTTAACTTTGTAACTTCGTAGCCCAGGTGTTCACACATTCGTCTAATTTGTCGATTAAGTCCCTGAGTTAGGATGATTTTAAATATAAGCCGATTTTGAATGCTAACCTTACAGGGTTTAGTAATTGTATCAAGGATTGGTACACCTTTGGACATTTGCTCTACAAAATATTTATTTAATGTTTTATTTACTGTAACAAGATATTCTTTCTCGTGAGCATTTTCAGCACGTAATATTTTATTTACTATATCCCCGTCACTTGTAAGAAAAATCAAACCCTCAGAAGGTTTATCAAGTCGTCCTATTGGAAATATACGTTGTTTATGGCGTATAGCATCAATAATATTACCTTTGACTTTACGCTCTGTTGTGCATGTAATACCTACTGGTTTATGATATGCCAAATATACTCGATCCGATTTGTTGCCTGCACTGGCATTGATACGTTTTCCATCAACTAAAACCCTATCTCCCGGATTGAGTCTTGTACCAAGTTCCGGCTTTTTACCATTGATTGTAACTCTTTTTTGTTCTATTAATTTGTCAGCCTCACGACGTGAACAAAAACCTGATTCACTAATAAATTTATTAAGGCGTATTTTTGTGTTATTATTCAGTTAAAAACCTATCTCGTAATTTTTTATCTTTCATCAATCGTTCAGCCCAGAACAATCCAATAATAGTTTTTGAATCTGTTATTTTTCCGGAATAGATCATTTCAATAGCATCTTCCAGTTTTAATAATACATTTTCAATTTCTTCATCAGGATCAGGTTCGTGGTTTGATTCGTACAAATCTGTTGCAAAAAAGAGGTGAATTATTTCATTACTATATCCAATACAGGGGTGAATTGGTTGGAGTCGGAATATTTTATCAGAAGTATATCCTGTTTCTTCACCCAGTTCTCGTTGTACAGTTGTCAATTCATCTTCACCCGGATCTATTTTACCGGCAGGGAGTTCTATCATTACCTGTTGTGTTGGATATCTATATTGTTTCACCAATAGGATTTTATTATCCATAATTGGAATTACCACAGCAGCCCCCTGATGTTTGATATATTCCCTGGTAGATTCTCCGCCTGATGGTAATTTTACATCATCCATAAAAACATGTAATAATTTTCCGGAAAATACTTTTTTACTTTTCAATTTTGTTTCGATAAATTTTTTTTCTTTCATAAGACTAAAACATCTTTTCTATTTTAACTATTTTAGGTTCTTTCTTAATTGGATAATCTAAATAATCTATACCAAATTCCATTTTTTCTTTACCAAGAGCATCAAGAAGTTTTTCAGAAACTTCCGGCTGATCTATAACAAGATAGGGATAAATTAAATAATCGGTTTCATAAAAATCATCTGCTATAAGTGTAATTTCAAATTTCCACTTCATAGATGTATCTTTTTTTAAATGATCATCAAATAAATATCCTTCTTCACTTTTAATTAATATAGGTTCATAGTTTTCCTTATCTACAGGTTCAAAAATCATCCCGGTTCTGGTATAAGGACGATCCTTTTCATGACCATATTTTCTGAAAGAGAAAATATTATTGATATCATCATAAATATTTATATTAACATCTATTATTAACGTTATTGAATCTGATCCAATAATTATGGGATCTAATACTTGTGCTTCATAATTTAAATATGGATACAAAATTTTGGAATGTCGAATCTTGCCATTGTTATCTATATTAAATTGATCCGGTACAAGTTTCCCCTCCGCAAGTTCAATTGTAATGGAATCCATTTTGTAATTACCCGAATAGTAAAAAACACCAAATTTTCCATTGTAACTATTACCATTTGCCTGAGTTTCAGGAAGTGGTAATGTTAATGAAAATTCTCCATTTGAATCAGTATAAGTTGATAAGTTAAATTCTTCTAACCAGACAAAAATATTATCAGGCGTAACACCATCTGACAAAATCACTTTGCCTTTTATTTTTTCCTTTTTGATTTTATTATTGTCATCATTCGAAAATGGATTTTTTGTACAATGATTTAATAAAAATAGAATGTTAATTATTATTAATAGTGTTATTATTTTTTTCATTTTTTAAATTTCAAATCCAAAGGTTAAATAGTATCTTTTATCTCTGATAGCAATACCTTCTTTTATTAATTCACCACCTAACAAATTTCTACCACTAAAAGCACAATTCAATTTTATTTTCCATAATTTTATTGATGTGTCGATATGTACATCAATATTACTGAATTTTTCTAAAAAGATCTGTTTTAGTTTTGGTTCTTCATTTGGATAATAAATCATTCCAACTCTGGCAGATTCTGCAAACCAAACAGTTTTGATTGACAATCTTTTTAATCTTAATGTAAAATTTGATGATATTTTTGCATCGGATTTGAAAGGAAAAGCTGTTTTGTCATCGATAGAATATTTAGCAGCTGTAAAACCAAAATTATATTTCCCTGAATTAAAACTTGTCTCTATTTTTCCTTCAAATCCTGAAATATTAGTATCTTTAAAATTATCTAAAAATACTATAGGACTTCCGCTTAACTGAATTTCACGATATTTATTTTCATAAGAACTTTTAAAATATATTGCAGAGAATGAACAATCAAACTGATCAATCAAATCAGATACTTCTGC
>JAOZSG010000387.1 GCA_029939785.1 Fidelibacterota bacterium
ATCAGCAATCCTTGTTCGTAAATCAAAATTACCTCGTTCCCAAAACCCTCTTTGGGAATTAGAATCAATAGATACCGGAGTATCTGATTGTATTACAAGCAGCCTTGTTTGTACACTTTTCGGGTTTTTGTAATTCAAAGATGTTTGGAGAAGATTTGAGAAATGAAATATTGGTAAGAGCATGGATTATTGTAGAAAAGTTTAGGTTGTCAATAAAACCTCCCCTGACCCCTCCTTGAAAAGGAGGGGATAAATCAATCCAGTGTGTTTCATAAGTAATGTCAATTTCTTTTTGATTTATGATTGTTAATGTGTAAAAGTTGTACTGATTAAACCACAAGCAGCTTGCTTGTTAAAAACGCCCCTAAATATAGGAGCGTTTTTATTTCTTTATGTTATTAATATTTTAAAAACCGGATGGTGGAGGAGGTGGAGTTGGTCTGGTAGTTCCGTGTCCATGGTGATGATGATGACCTGTCCACCAATACCAGGGACCTTTCTGTTGCAACAATGAAAATGTGTTGATGGTAGGTGCAACAAATACAGCTGGCATAGCCATTTTTTTTAAAAAATTACGTCGGGTAATATTTTCCTGTTGCTTTTTATCAGACATTATATCCTCCATTGTGTCAATCATTTCAATATATAGGTTTTTGTTCAATGAATCAAGAGTAAATTATTTTTGATCTATGAATATTGATAGTTTCGTAAAAAATCAAAAACTAACCGCAGAGTACGCTGCCGAACTAACTCCATAAACCTTTGATAAAACTGAAAAAGTGTCATTCCCAAAGAGAACTTTGGAAATGACACTTTTAACTGAAATTTAATAACCAGTATTAATACTATATTATTCTTCTACTCTGCAAGAATCCCAATATAAATAGATAAGAAGTAGGATAAACATAACAAAACCCAGAATTTCTCCTCCTGTAGATTCTACCCAATGCTCTGTTCCAATAGCTTTGATCAATGTCCATTCATCACCAAAAGCCATTTGGCCAAAGAAAATAATGAATGCTGCAATCACTCCCATAATCGCACCACCGGCTATAAAACCGGAAGCTATTAAAGTTCCTTTTTCTTTGCGTTTTTTTACTAATTCGGGTTTATCGCTGGATTTTGCTACAAAATGAGCAATTAATCCACCAAAAAGAATTGGAGTATTAAGATAAATAGGTAGATACATTCCAAGTGCAAAAGCCAAAGGTGGAACTCCGATGAATTCCAGAATAATTGCCATAAAAACTCCGGCAATATATAGTGTCCATGGTGCAGGTGATCCGGTCATTAATGGTTCAATAACAGCTGCCATTGCAGAAGCCTGAGGTGCTTCGAGTGCATTTGGACCTGCTCCGGCTCCGAAACCAAACGTTTTGTTTAATACCAGGATTACAAATCCTACAGAAGCAGCAGCCAATAATGTTCCGGCAAATTTATATCTCTGTTGAACCTGTGGCGTAGTTCCAAGCCAGTATCCGATTTTCAGATCAGAAATAAATGCACCTGACATGGAAAGTGCAGTACAAACAACGCCACCAATAATTAATGCCGCAAGCATTCCTTTTTCACCGGTTAAACCAACTTTCATGAGAATTACGGATGATAAAATTAAAGTCATTAATGTCATCCCTGAAACAGGATTAGTTCCAACCAGAGCAATAGCCCGTGCTGCAACTGTGGTGAAAAGAAAGGAAATTACCAGTACGATTAATATTCCAACAATTGCATGCCATAGATTCATTTCAACAACACCGAAAAGGAAAAATATAAAAAGTGTAACAAATGTTAGAAACAGGAATATTGCAATCCATTTCATCTTTATATCTTTTTGTGTTCTTTCGACTGAGGATTCATCAGCAGTACTAATTCCACCACGGAGTTCATTGGCAGCTAATTTGAAAGCACCGGCAATAATTCCGGATGATTTGATGATACCAATAATTCCTGCTGCAGCGATTCCACCAATACCGATATGTCGAACATAGTTACTGAATATTTCCTGAGGCTGCATGTCTTTTATCAATATTGTGGCTGGAATTAATGGTTCAACGAGATGTTGACCAACATAATAAAAAGCAGGAATCAATACCCACCAGGCTAGAAAAGAACCACATGCAATTATTAATGCGTATTTTAATCCGATAATAAATCCAAGACCGGTAACAGCCGCACCGATATTGACTTTCATAACCAGTTTCCATTTGTCAGACAGAATTGCTCCCCAACTGAAAACCTGTGTCGATACAACTTCTTTCCAAAACCCGAGACCGGCGATACAGAAATCATAGATTCCACCAATTGCAGCAGCAACGATCAATACTTTAGCCTGATCTCCGCCGGATTCTCCTGCAATTATTACTTCTGTTGTTGCAGTTGCTTCAGGAAATGGAAACTCACCATGCATGTCTTTGACAAAATATTTTCGAAATGGAATAAGAAAAAGTATTCCCAAAATCCCACCGAATAATGATGCCAGGAAAATTTGCATAAAACTTACATCAAGTCCCAGAATATAAAGTCCGGGAATAGTAAAAATGGCTCCGGCGACAATTACACCTGAAGAAGAGCCGATTGATTGAATAATTACGTTTTCCTGTAAAGCATTTTTACGTTTTAGCATTACGGAAGTACCTACGGCAAGAATAGCAATTGGAATTGCGGCTTCAAAAACCTGACCGATTTTTAATCCCAAATAAGCAGCAGCCATTGAAAAAAGTACGGAATAAAATAAACCCCAAAATAGAGAATATGCAGTTACTTCAGGCATAATTTGTTCTGCCAGAACGACTGGCTTGTAAACTTCTCCCTCTTTTAGTTTACTATACGCATTTTCCGGAAGTTTAATATTTCCGTTGTTTGTGTCTGACATGGTTTCCCCTTTTTTATTTAATTTATTATGACTATTTAAGAAAATACAAATTATTATAAAAGGAATAATTCGGGATAATATTAGTTACGTTTTTTATGAATTATG
>JAOZSG010000388.1:0-1296 GCA_029939785.1 Fidelibacterota bacterium
ACCTATCACCGTAAATGCTTTGCCAACTTGTGCATTATCAAAGTCGGTAATATCTGCGTGACCTGATGTGCCTTCCGAAGAGGTTAGGAATTTATATCCGCCTGAAATATCCGGAGTAGCATCATCCGCAGTGAATTGAATCGCAGATTGATTATCAGCATCGTAAAGTGCAACGAGTGTGAATACGCCGGTTGCAGTTACTTCAAATTCTGCTGTTACACCAACATTGAAAGTAATATCATTTACAAGACCTATGAAATTAGTATTTGCAGCTGCGATTGATGATGGATTAGTATCAGAACCTCCAACGATGAAAATAGTTTGTCCTACAATACTATCATTAATAGTAGTAATAACAGTTGATCCTGTGTTTGCTACAGTTTCAATTACATTGTGATTTGAAACAGATGGCGTTGTATCATCAGCAGTTGCAGGTTCGGTCGTGTAAGCTCCAAATTCAGCATTTGTAAAAATACGTTGGTTTTTATATTCAGCAGCTTGCAATTCTGCAAGTGTATCATATTTTTTTCCTGTAATAGGAAATAAGAAACCTCTCGCTCCGTCCATGTGAACATGTGTATCACGTTTCAAACGTTCTACATACATTCGATTGTCATCTGCTTTGTCTCTAAATAATTGCAAAGCGTTATTTGGCATTGTGATGATATAAAGTCCATCAGGAAAGTGAGGAGTGCCAATGTAATTAAAGTTTTGGAAACTATGAGCAGTTTCTTTATCCTTGAAATTAGCATCAGATGCTACCATGTCTTTAATATAAATATCTCTCTGACGTTTATCTTCTTTTGACATATAAAAATTCCATTTGAAAGCATCTTTTACATTCTGCGGAATCGTTAAAATTAAATCAACATTTTTTTGATAAACATGATTTCGATTAGGATTTCCGGAAGCATCAATATGTCCATATTCTCCTTTCCCAATTTTAGCAGGAAGCACACGATAATCAGCAATTACATTTTGTAATTGTTTCAAAAGTCCATCTTGCGAATTGATTGATTTCCCAGGAACGCCTGAGGCAGGTTCAACATGAACACCTCTAATAGCATTGAGTGGACGCTCTACGAGAGAAATTTGTCTCATTATTTTTGTGATAAACCAAGAAACAAAAGAAGGCTGATAAGGATCAGTGCCTACTGTTTTAGTGGCTAACCAACTTTCTATGAAGCCAAACATTTGAGCTTTTGCGAAAGTTCGTGTGACTTCCCAGTTTTTAAGTCGAACTTCTTCAGCTTGAAATTCGTTCCCTCCTTTGTCTGTCCAAGTAGTATTACGAGG
>JAOZSG010000388.1:1306-2970 GCA_029939785.1 Fidelibacterota bacterium
TTTCTATCCAATCGCTTACGGAAGCATAAATATCTTTGATACCTGTACTTCGCATTGGGAATAAAGAATTTACTTCTTTATTCTCAACCAACATTTCGTTTATTTCGGTTGCCGTCTCTCTGTGATAATTACCCAAAACATCGTCCATTTGTGTGTGGTCGATAGTACTTGATGCGGATTTGTAATCAGCAATAAACTGGTCAATATCAGCTTCGGTTACACCGTTTGCTTTAAAAGCATTTGCCTCACGAGGACGACCTTCTGCTATTGCAATTGCGGCTTCATTCCACGGACGACTTGGAGTAATTGCATTAATACCTGTTGCGTTTGCACGAAAATCAGAATTTTGTTTGCCGATTATCGGAACAGTATTAACTGTTTCCGGCTCATCAGAAAGTTGTGCTATTGTAGCATCTCTTTCGGCAAGTTGTGCCTGAAATTCTTCTTTTGCTATTTTCAAATCATCTTTACCAGCTTTTGCTGAATTTGCATTTAATTCGGAAGATGCTTTTGTAAAATCAGCATTAAGTAAGAATAGTGCATTTTCAGAAAAATCAGCAGAGCCATCTTCTGCGATGGTTGTGCCTTTGAATCTTAATGTTTTTCCGTACTTTTTGGAATAGTCTTTTTCAAGAGTATCCATTTGTTCTGATGATAAGTGAAACTTGTTATCTTTACCTTCTAACATCGAAAGCCCTAACACGAACATTAGAGCAGGGATTTTATTTTTATCCATGGTGTGAGTTTTATGATTATTTGATTTTATATTTACGGATTGAGTTTTTTTATTTTTGTTGGCAAGTTCGGAAGCTCGTTTAACGGCATGGTCTAAACTGCCGATTTCGTCTATTAAGCCGATTTTTATTGCATCTTTTGCAAAATACATTTTGCCTTTATAAACATCTTTGTCGGTAATCTTATCTCCTCGCACTTTTTTGACTTCGTTAATAAAAAAATCTGCAAGCGGATTTAATTCATTTTCGAGGAGCATTTTATAATCACCTTCTAATGCAGTTTCAATAGTCTTATTTTTCAAGGAAGATTGGTCTGCGTAAACTCGGTGAAATTGAACACCTTCTTTTTCTGCCACTGGTTGCGAATTGGCAAAAGATGCCATTACTCCAAGTGAACCTATTTCAGCCATCGGGTTAGATGCTATTATAAGGTCTGCATTAATTCCTGTAATTAATGCAGCAGATGCCATAAGGTCATCAACAAATGATAGAATTGGTTTTTTTGAATTTCGGATAGCTTCTGATAAAGGATTAACAGAGCTTACAGCTCCTCCTCCAGAATCGTACTGTAAAATTACAGCATCAATATTTTTATGTGCGACAGCTTGAGCAATTCTATTTGCGATTGTGGCAGTACCGACAGGTCCGCAAAATTGGTCTTGCTTTGTCATTGCACCTGCAACAGGTATAATAGCTATTGAACCTTTTGGAGCTTCATCGTATAATGCGAATATGTCTGAATTTGAATTTGAGTAAGCAGTTGGCTTAGTAGCTTGTGGCTCTATATCTTTGTCAAACTTAAAATTTCCAGATAGGAAATTAGACGCAAGTCCCCAGTTGCGGTCGAACTCTCTTGAGTCGATTGCCCATAATTCTTTAAATAATTGTAGAAGTTGATATTGGTTCATTGCACGTATAATTTTATAAGTA
>JAOZSG010000389.1 GCA_029939785.1 Fidelibacterota bacterium
GTCGTATTTCGTCATTTCCGGCAATATAAAATTTTCCTTTTGTCAGATATGTACTGGTAACAATCTTATAACCTTTCTTTTTCAAATACTCAATACCTAATTTTGTTTGTTTTCTCTTTGCTGCACTTGAAGGTGCAATGATCCCGATAGTTGCACCGGGTGCTAATGGTTTTGGATATTTAAATTCTTTCATATATTCCTCATTTTTATTGTTTCTAAAATTGCATATTAAAAAACGAAAGATAAAGGTTTTTTTCTAAAAATTTATAGGTTGGTTTGATTTAAGTCGTATTGTATATTATTTTCAAATATTTTTAATGATAAAATCTGTAATTAGAATTGAATTTTAAATAAAAATAGTTAGAATTAAGTTGAATATGAATGATCAATAAAAAATGGAAAAACATAAAAAATCAATACTGTTTCTTTTAATTTTAATTTCATCTATTTGTTTATCTTCTGATATTTCAAATGATGAAAAATTACAATTTGCAATTGATGAAATGTATAGAATGAATTATCAAAGTAGCTTTACTTTATTTAATGAAATAGCCATTGATGACAGTAATTTGTTTTTTGCTTCTGTTGGAATGTTAATGTCAAAGAGATTTTTAATGTTAGAAGAATCAGGGTATTCATTCGATTCTGAAATTTTAATCCATAAAGTAGATTCAATTTCTAATAATTGGAATAATCGTTTACAAAAAAATCCAACAAATGAAGACCTGCATTTATGTATTGGGCTATTGCTTGGATTCAAATCAAGATTAATGTTAATAGAAAAAAAATGGTTAAAATTATTTACTAGTGGTTATAATTCTGTTAAATATTTTAATAAAACTATTGATTCTAATCCGGAAAATTATGATGCTCAATTCTGTATAGGAATGTATAATTTTGGAATTTCTGTTTCTCCAATGTATATCAAATTGGTTACAAAGTTGTTCATGAATGATCCTGGTACAAAAAGTGAAAATCTTGAGATGATAAAACATGCAACAATAAAAGGTCAATATTTGAATTATGAGGCAATGTCAAGTTTAGCATTTATTTATTTGTATTTTGAAAATCTGCCACAGGAATCAATGATTTATTCCAAACTATTAGTCGAAATGTTTCCGGAAAATCCCTTCTATTCATTTCTAACTTGTTTGTCTCTGTTGCAAGAGAATAAAATTTCGGAAGCAACACTCTCTATTAGTGAATTAAAAGATGAATTACAGCATTTAAATAAATTTATAAGACAGGAATATGAATACAGAATCATTTTTTTAGATGGATTATTAGCAATAAAAAACGAAGAATATAAAAACGCTGAAAAACTATTTTTAAACTTTATTAATAGAAATATTTTAGAACTTGATCATTTACATGCAATCGCATGTCTTGAATTGGGTAAGATGTATGATATTAAGGGTAATCGTAAAAAAGCCAAAACATATTATCGTAAAACAATTAGTTATAAAGCTCATTTCTCATCTGAACATATGGCGAAAGAATATTTGCAAAATCAATTTCGTAATCGTTAAACTTAAAAAGAATATTGGGAAAGAGATTTTTAAAACAATTATTTACAACTATTGAATTATTATCAGTTCTTATTTAAATTCACGTTGTAAATATTAACATTTGAAAGGAATGAACATAATGGCTCACAAAATTACAGATGAATGTACAAACTGTGGCGTATGCGAAGCTGAATGTCCAACAGGAGCTATTTCTGAAGGAGATGGCGTTAGAGTAATTGATCCTGATGAATGCACAGATTGTGGAATTTGTGTTGACTCTTGTCCGGTTGATGCAATCGAACCTGAGTAACAAATTTGTATAGAAAGAGCCTGATTAATTTCAGGCTCTTTTTTTGAATGTTAAAATGTTAACGAAACAATTCTTTTCAATATTATCCCACTTTATATTATTTTTTTTAATCATTGTACGTCTTAGTGCATCTGATGTTTTTCAAACAGGATTAGATGTTCTTATCGAGTCGGATTTTAGGATTATTGAAAATAAAAATATAGGGATAATTTGTAATCATACATCCTGCGATAAAGATGGTAACCATATAGTTGATTTAATTTTTAACCATCAGAAATGTAATGTAAAGGCAATATTTGCTCCTGAACATGGATTTAGAGGAAATAAGTCTGCCGGTGTTAAAATTAATACTAATATTGATTCTACAACAGGATCTCCTGTTTATTCTCTTTATGGAAAGATAAAAAAACCAACAAAAGAAATGTTGAAAAACATTGATGTACTCCTTTATGACATTCAGGATATTGGAGCAAGATTTTATACATATATTTCAACAATGACAATGGCAATGAAGGCAGCAGCAGAAAACAGAATCCCTATCATTATCTTAGATAGACCTAATCCGATCAGAGGAGATATTGTACAAGGTGGAATCAGGCAATTTGGCTATGAATCTTTTGTAGGGATGCATCCTACTCCCATACGCTATGGTATGACGTGTGGTGAACTGGCAAATTATATTAATGATGAAATTTTACATCAGGAAAACCTATCCTGTGATTTACACATTGTTAAATTACAAAACTGGAATCGCAGTTTATGGTATGATGAAATTGAAATACCTTGGATTGCACCATCCCCAAACATGACAAATATTGAAACAGCAATAGTATATCCTGGATTTTGTATGTTTGAAGGAACAAATATTTCTGAAGGCAGAGGAACAACTGAACCATTTCTCAGATTTGGTGCACCCTGGATAGACAGTAATTTATTACTCGAGAAAATACAAAAATTAAATCTAAAAGGTGTCAAATTTTCAAAATCTGATTTTACACCAATTTCTATTCCGGGAAGAGCAGTAAAACCGAAATACCAAAACCAAAAATGTGGCGGCATAAAAATAAGAATAACAGATAGAAATACTTTTAACTCAATAAAAAGTTTTGTTTATATAATTGAAATTATTTACTCAATGTATCCTAAAGAAT
>JAOZSG010000082.1 GCA_029939785.1 Fidelibacterota bacterium
CCCGTCTCCCCTCGCCGGTCACCACCCTCGAGACCTCCAGCCGCCCCTCCGCCGCCACCGCCAGGCGCACCCGATCGCCTTTCGCCAGAGCCACGGTGAGCAGGGCGGCGGCAAGACGCAGAGCTCCGCGGAACTTCCCGGCCATGGAGCCGGAGCGATCCAGAAGCAAAATAAAGGCCATCTTTGGAGCAGCTATTTTCACATCCTTATATTCAAAGCAAAGCCTTTCACCTGATGTCGAATAGAGCGCTACACTGTCTATTGGCGGGGAAATAAAATTCCCGCTCTTGTCTTTAAAATTTGCGGTGATTGTTATTCCTGAAGCACCTGATGCGGACTTAATGATCTGGGATACCCCGCCGCTAAAGGCCAGGACAAGATCATTTTTAATATCACCGATGAATTCCTTTATATTATCATCAACAGAAACAATACATTTGTTTGTCACAATTTGATTAGGAATAATTTCAATTACATTTACTTTTTTACCCTGAATCGGAATTTTAAAATGATCGGTCTTTAATACTGGTATTTGCACACTGTTTTTTGTTGTTGATATTTGTGATTGAGCCGGATTAATTAATTTTCCATTATCTACAACAAGTTTACCTTTTTTAAAAACTTTTGTAATTTTAAGATTATTTGGATTATCAAAAACAATCATATCAGCGTAATATCCGATAGAAAGTGCACCATATTGATTAAGATTATAATGAGATGATATATTGTAAGAGGCCATTTTGAAAGCTGTAATAGGATTAATTCCTTGTCTAATTGTAATCTTTACCATTTGATTTATATGACCTTTATCCATTAAGAAATCAGGATGTCTATCATCGGTGCAAAATCCAAAAAACTGTGAATTTCTCTCATTAACCGCTGGTAATAAATCGATTAAATTTCTGGCAGCAGAACCTTCTCGCAATAGAATAAACATTCCTTTTGATAGTTTTTCTTTAACTTCTGTCAAAGAAGTACTCTCATGATCAGAATCAATACCGCCTGCAATATAAGCAGATAAATTCTTGCCCTGCACAAAAGGTGCGTGCCCATCAATTTTTTTATGATTAAAAATTGACAATTTACGCATTACATCAGGATCCTCAAAAATTACTCCGGGATAATTCATCATTTCACCCAATCCTAAAATTCTATCATGATTAATCCACTTTTCCATGTGTTGAGCATTTATCCTATGTGCAGAAGTTTCCAGATGAGTTGCAGGAACACATGAGGGCATCATAAAAAACATATCAACAGGTAGGTTTTTACTTCTTTTAATGAATATCTCAAGTCCATCTAATCCTAAAACATTGACAATTTCATGTGGATCTGCAATTATTGAAGTAGTTCCAGATATAATTATACTATTAGAAAATTCTTCCGGAGAGAGCATAGAACTTTCTATATGAACATGACCATCAATTAACCCAGGTGCTATGTATTGATTTTTTAGATCTAATATATTTTTTGATTTATAATTGCCAAAACCAACAATTTTATTCTTAAAAATTGCAACATCAGTTTTTTCAAATTCGGAAGAAAAAATATTAACTAAAATTGCATTTTTTAGAAGTAAATCAACTTGAAGATCACCTCTTGATGCTTTAATAAAATTATTTGGACTCATCATTAACTATGTGAGGAATTTTAAAATCTAGAGGAATAAGGTAATTATTACTGACAATTATTTGCAAACCATGAGGAAATATCAGAATTCCCTGTTTTCATTGTATCTATATTTTCCAGAAATTTCATAAGATTTTGAGTATCATATTTTAGGTTATAGTGATTTAAAACCCAAATAATCATTAAAGATGTAAGTGTCTTATTTCTGCTGTTAAAAGGTTCGCCTTCTATCATATAATATACAAACCAACCTAATTGTGTAAATAGGTCTTTTCGATTTGATAATTTATCTCCTGTAAAACAGGTCAATGACCCACCACCTGGCATCGAAACAACTTCTTTAAGAGTAATAATATCACGGACTCCTGCTTCAGAATTAAATTTTTGGCTGACAATCCAATGAACGTAGCATAATAGTTTAATCTGTTTATAGTGTTCGTTAGTCATCGATACCTCCGAGAATCTCTTGAAATTTTTCTAATGTACCTTCTATTTCTTTCAGATGTTCTGCATTATATTCTTCAGGAATGTCAATTTTTATTGTTCGTAAAGTAACTTCTTTAATTTTTTCATCCACAGTTAGTTCTGTTTGAGATCCAAATTCCCATCCCATTGCTTTTGTAACTTCTCGTGGAAGTAAAATTCCCCGACTTGAACCAACTCTTATTATTTTCCTTTTCATCTTCGCCCCGTTTTAAAAATATTTAATTTTCTTTGGAAACTTCTTCAAGTATATTTTTGTATTCTTTTTGAAAATCAGAAAAATTTTCTAAATATGATTGTGGTTTTTTTTTTCTTTTTCTTTACATTTTTTAACATGACTTTTTCACCTTCTTCATCAAGAATCAAATCTATATAATCATCAAAATCCCATTCCATTGCAGTAACAACACTTTTCGGTAATAATATACAAAGACTTGCCCCCACTCTTACGATTTTTCGTTTCATTAATAACTCCTAATATTATAAAAAATTAATACTATAAATCAAGATATGTTTAATATAAATAAATGTCAAGTGAATGTGAAAATTATTCATTTAAATTAAAATATTATAAGATTCCTTTGATTGATAAAAGTTATCTTATATATATATAGAATCATTCATCAAAATAGTATAATAAACATTAATTTTATTATGCTATTTTTAATATTTGAGTTAATTATAAAGTTTTTGGAATTTATTTTTTCTCTTAAAGAAAGATTTTATAAATTTTCACTTATATTTGATGTTGATATATTTAATTAATTGAGGCTTATGAAAAAAATAAAAAAATCAGGTGAAACTCCGGTAATGAGACAATTTTACTCAGTAAAAGAGGAGTATCCTGACGCATTAATACTTTTTCGAATGGGTGACTTTTACGAAACTTTTGCAGAAGATGCGAAAATAGCCTCTGAAATTCTAAACATTACTCTTACAAAAAGAGCAAATGGAAAAGGATCAACTGTACCCTTAGCCGGCTTTCCTTACCATTCTCTTGATTCTTATATGCATAAACTTTTGAAAGCAGGTTTAAAAGTAGCTATTTGCGAACAGGTTGAAGACCCAAAAACAGCAAAAGGTATTGTAAAACGGGAAGTTGTTGAAGTAGTAACTCCCGGAACATCAGTATCAGATAAATTCCTCGAAGACAAGAATAATAATTTTTTGGTTGCTATAAAATATACAAAGCAAACTGCAGGAATTTCTGCTATTGATATATCTACAGGTGAATTTTTTCTGGTGGAAGTTCCTAAAGCACAAATGAAGGAAAGAGTAATTGCGTTAAGTCCTGTGGAAATTATTTGCATAGAATCTTCTGAGCAGGAGATTCGTTCACTATTTGGTTTAAATGTTTTACGTCTAACACCTCTTGATCCATGGATGTTTAATTTTGATGATGCTTACAACGCTTTAACCGAGCATTTTAATACGAAATCTCTAAAGGGATTTGGCATTGAAGAAACTCAATATGGAATTAGTGCAGCCGGTGCAATATTATCTTATTTGAAATTAAATCATCAAACTAATCTTGATCATGTAACTAAAATTAATCATCAGACAGATGATAATATTGTACTAATAGATGATTTTACAAGACGTAATCTTGAAATATTTCAAACAATGCAAAATAATGGCAAAGATGGATCATTAATTAATGTTTTGGACAAAACCATTACATCAATGGGTAGTCGATTATTGAAAAAATGGCTGATTCGTCCATTATATAATGTACGTGAGATACAATTAAGATTAGATCAGGTTGATCATTATTTTAAGAATTATAATGAACGGGAAACTCTTAGAGAAAATTTAAAAAGTTGTAGTGATCTTGAAAGATTACTTGCCAAACTAAGTACAAATCGAGCAAATGCAAGAGATTTATTACTCTTAAAAAATACCTTGAAGATTCTACCTGCTTTACTGTTTAATATTAGAAGTAATGAAATTTTTAGTAATATAATTTCAGATATTGACTTTCTTGAACATGTTGTAGAACTATTGGATTCTACCATCAAAGATGAAGATTTACCATTATCAACCAAAAACGGCGGTTTTTTACTTGATGGATATGATAGAGAATTGGATGAATACCGGCATTTAATGAGAAATGGAAAACAATGGATTGCAGACCTACAGTCCAGTGAACGTGAAAAGCTTGGAATTAATTCATTAAAAGTTGGATATAACAAAGTGTTTGGATATTACATTGAAATACGTCGAATGCATTCTGACAAAATTCCTCCTGATTATATCCGTAAACAGACTTTGGTAAATGCAGAACGATTTATCACAGAAGATTTAAAAATATATGAAGAGAAATTATTAAGTGCAGAGGAAAAAGTTGCAGAAATTGAAAATAGAATTTTTCAGGAAATACGTGAAAAAATTCTTATTGATATTTCCAAAATTCAAAATACTGCACGAGTAATTTCCACACTTGATGTTTTGGCCGGATTATCATATTTGGCAGAACTTAATGGATATATAAAACCTGAAATAAATAATGGTTGTGAAATAATAATAAAAGATGGCAGACATCCTGTTGTAGAGGATTTGTTGCCAGCAGGTGACAAGTTTGTTCCAAATGATTTAAAAATTGATAATATGGGGAAACAGATATTCATTATTACAGGACCTAATATGTCTGGTAAATCTACCTATCTCAGACAAATTGGACTCATTGTTCTGATGTCTCAAATTGGAAGTTTTGTGCCTGCTGACATTGCAAAAATAGGAATAGTCGACAAAATTTTTACACGAGTTGGAGCCAGTGATAATCTTGCAGCAGGTGAATCGACTTTTTTAATGGAGATGAATGAAACAGCAAATATTTTGAACAATGCTACTCCAAAATCTCTGGTCTTACTAGATGAAATCGGCAGAGGAACATCTACTTATGATGGTATGTCTATCGCCTGGGCAGTGACTGAATATCTTCATAATAATAAAAAAACTGCTGCCAAAACCCTATTTGCAACACATTATCATGAATTAACAGAATTAGAAAAAATATTACCCAGAATAGGAAATTTAAATGTTGCAGTAAAAGAATATGGGAACAAAGTTGCTTTCCTGCGTAAAATAGTTAATGGAGGATGTGATAAAAGCTATGGTATTCATGTAGCAAAAATGGCAGGAATACCAAATAAAGTGATTCACAGAGCTAATGAAATTATGTCAAATTTTTCAACAAATGAAAGGGTTTTACCAACAGATAACATAAATTTTCAAAAGATAACTGAGGAAAATCCTAATCAACTTGGACTATTTGATCAAAAAGAGAGTGAACTAAGAAATAAACTTAGCAATGTAGATATAAATAACCTGACACCCATTGAAGCTTTACAAAAACTCAATGAATTTAAAAAAGAATTTGGAGTGTAATTATTAGAAATTTTTTCCAAAAATCAAGTTTGTTGAATATTTTAATTTTATACATGTTGCTTGTTTTGAATAGTAATTTGCTTTTCGGATTTGGGACAAAATATGCTGATAGTTTTTTGAAATTTGGTAACGGTGTCAGAGAAATTTCTCTTGGCGGTGCTACAGTATCAAATTGTGATCCTACCTCTGCTTATTACTGGAACCCGGGCAGACTGACAGAAGCAAAAAATATTTGTGGACGATTTATGCATTCTGAAGAATTTAATGGAATATTAAATTTGGATCATGGTTCTTTAATAATTCCGAATTATAATGGATATTCCTGGGGCATAGGTTTTTTCCGAAGCGGAGTTGATGATATACCATATAGCCGTAATTCCTTAATAGATGTTGGAAATGATGGAATCGGTCCTAATGATTATGGATATACAAAACCTGATATTGATGGCTCGGAAGGAAATGGAATATTGGACAAAGGAGAACGGCTTGATTTTGGAAAAATCGGCAGTTTTGGTGCGAGTGAATCTGCTTTTTTTATATCTGCCGGGAAAAAGATAAATAAAAAATTCTCAATTGGATTATCAGTTAAAACACTTTATAAAGATTTATTTATAAGTAGTGCTTTAGGATTGGGTTTTGATATTGGTGCTGCTTATGGAATCAATTCAAATTGGTTAGTTGGTGCTACAATATCTGACTTTACTACAACTTATTTATTTTGGGACGATGGTAGAAAAGAAATAATCTCACCTAAAATGAGTATTGGAACATCTTATAAATTATCAATTCCAGATTTTCCCCTGACATTGTTACCAATGATACAATTCAATTGTTCTTTTGATGGTGAGAAAAATCACAGTATTGTAAAATCCGATTTTTTGACAATAAAAAATGCACTTGGATTTGAAATACAAATTAAAGACAGGATTGCCATGAGATTTGGAATGGATGAAAATACAGGGTATCATTTGGGTGCCGGTATTATGACATCTGCCGGACAGATAAATTATGGATTTTCCCTTGGAGGAACTTATGCTTCTCTTGGGAATTCTCATCAAATAGGAATTACTTTAAATTTTAGTGAATTGTTAAAATTGATGAAATCGTAAAAAGTATTTTTCAACGCAGAGACCGCAAAGATCGCAGAGACTATAGTTTTAAAATACAATAAATTATCTCTGCGGATCTTTGCGTCCTCTGCGTTCTTTGCGTTAAAATTTTTACTTTTTACGAAGTTGTCAAAATTATTTAATTCATTTTGATAAAATCGTAAAAAGTGTTTTTCAACAGTAGAAACCGCAAAAATCACAGAGAGTATATTCAGAACTCCGAATTTGTCGTAATCATTGAACAATAAATAATCATCAATTGATTAAATCTGTTCGCACCCCAGCCGATCCTCGTCAAGAAATTATACTAAATATGAAACAATTAGATTTGCCACAAGATAGATGGAAAGAATTGGCAAACGTAATAGAAGAGAAACTTCTAAATCAAACAGGTTTGTTTACATATGATTCAGAAATTGAAGCACTTGCATAACATTACACCACTCTGATTGTTAATAATGAGATGAACAAACAATCAGATTTTGGTAATTATGTACTAAGAACCAATAGAACTAATTTATTAGATCAGGAAATCACACAAATCCTGTACTGTAGAAGATAGTTTTCGTAGCATGAAATCCCATCTTGGTATGCGACCTATCCATCATAAAACTGATACCAATAGTGAAGCTCATATTTATATTACAGTGATAGCTTATCATTTTGTAATAGCAACCATAAAAAAATTGCGGTCAAAAGGGATCAATTACAATTGGAATAGTATTAGAGAAGCACTAGTGTCCCATAGACGTGTAACAACAACTTTTACAACCAAAGATGACAGAGTCATTAATATTAGGCAAAATGGAGAACCAAACAAAAAACAGACCGGAATTTACGCAGCGTTAAAGTTAAAAGCCGAAAAAGGATTAAAACATGATGGTTGTCGAAGTTGGGGTAAATATAAAAATCAACTGGTGCAGAATTTGGATTAGATTTATTGGACTGGTGATTCCTGGACAAAAATGACCAGTTGTGCAATATTTCCTGTTGAATTAGTAGGAAACTATTGATATATTTGACAGTATAAATGGAAGAATAATGAAAAAAATATTTATCACATTATTAACAATCTTGTATCTGCTATCCTGTATCGGTGTTGGCAGTGTTCACCATTATTGTCAAAAGTTACAGGACGAGATGAATCAATGTGATAGTCCCTGTTGCTCCGGTATTGAGATTGCCAACCAGAATCATGAAAATTCAAATAGCAGTTGTTGCCATGTGGAAAAGAATGATAATATAGAGTATAAATTGATGTTATCACCTGATGAATGCTGTGCAATCGAGCATAAGTATAGCAAGGTGAATACTTCATCAGTTCGCCAAACCATTTATATAAGCCTGGCAGCAAAACAGAGCAACGAGCCATTCAATTATCCTCAAGATCAACAAACCTCTGAAAGAAACCAACTGACGATTTCTACAGATCCGTCAATCCGTCTCAATCTTCCCCTCCTTATTTGATACATATCAAACAGTTCAAAAAGTCATTGAAACAGTCTCCCTGAGTTTATTGAAAAGGGACGGTTCGAAACTTCGAAGTCGCTCTTCGACATACTTTAAGTGACACGTTCCGGATATTAAAAATAATAATTAAATGAGGAAATAATGAAAAAATATATATTATTCATACTGCTTATATTTACCAGTTATGTATATGCCAATGAAACTGATCTATGCAAATGTCATATACAAGGTTCTATTTATGGATTGGAGTTTAATAATTCTCAAATAGACACTGTACCTTTAATCGCTGCAAATATATACTGGCAAGATACTACAATTGGTACCACTTCTGATAATGTCGGTTTTTTCCGGCTTGCCAAACCTACAGAAAAAAAAGGTTCTCTTATTTTTAGCTATGTAGGCTATACTAATGATACATTAAATATTATTCCTGATGACACTGAATTGATTGTATATCTCAAGAATCTAAGGTCTATGGAAAAAATCTATGTTACAGCAAAAAAACCAACTACAGTACATAAATTAGATGGAAGTGTCAGTTGTGAGGTCATTACATCTAATGGACTTGTACAATTAGCCTGTTGCAGTCTTGCAGAGAGTTTTGAGAATACAGCATCAGTTGAAGTAGAACAAAATGATGCCGTAAGCGGAACTCGTCGAATAAAAATGCTTGGACTTGCTGGCTTTTACACTCAGATGATGATTGAGAAAAAACCTGTTATGCGAGGATTGATAAGTCCTTTCTCTCTTGAATATATCCCCGGATTTTGGATGGAATCAGTTAATATATCAAAAGGCACTGCATCTGTTGCAACTGGATATGAATCAATTACTGGCCAAATTAATGTTGAACTGAAAAAACCAGAGAATTCCAAACCTATAGCTGTAAATGGTTATATCAATTCTATGGGAAAATCTGATATTGCTATCATAGGTGCAAAACAATTCAATCCAAAAATAAGCACTATGCTTCTGACCTATACTACATTTCTACAAAATAAAACTGATATAAATGATGATACATTCCTTGATATGCCTTTGATGCAGCAATTTAATATTATGAATAGATGGAAATTCAATGGAGATAAATTCAAAGGTCAAATTGGCTTTAAAATGATTCACGATGATCGTTATGGTGGGCAAGAAAATTTCAATTTTGATAATCCAAACAAAACACCACATCTTTATGGGTCTGAAAATAAAATCAGGCGATATGAAATCTATAGTAAAACTGGATATATTGTTGATGATCAAGGATCAAGTATTGGATTGATTTTATCAGCATTTCAACATAATATGGATTCTTATTGGGGCTTGAAAAATTATTCCGGAGAAGAAAAAAGTCTTTATGCTAATCTTTCATACAATAAAAATTTACCCTCTCATAAAATATCAACAGGTCTCTCATATCAATATGATGATCGCATAGAAACCTATCTTGATAATGATTATGATAATTCGGAAAAAGTACCTGGGATCTTTGGTGAATATACATTTCAACCCAATGATAAAATCACTGCAATGGCAGGAATTCGTTATGATAATCATAGTAAGTTTGGGAATTTTATCACACCTCGGGCACATTTGAATTATAGACCAATTCCTGAAACATCATTACGATTATCAGCAGGAACAGGGTATCGAAATCCACATATTTTCATGGATAATACAGTAATTCTTGCAAGTTCAAAAAATCTTGTGATAATGGAGGATATTAAAGCAGAAGAAGCATGGAATATTGGAACACAATTAACTCAGCAATTTTCTATATTAAATAATAGACCTGCTACTTTAGTCGTAGACTTTTACCATACAGAATTTCAAAATCAAATAATTATCGATATGGAACAAAATTTTCAAAATATATATTTATATAATCTCGATGGTGAATCATATTCGAATGCCTTTCAAGTAGAATTATCTAGTAAAGTTACCAAAGATTTTGAAATTACTGCTGCCATAAGATATAATGATGTAAAGTCAACTTATGCCGGAAAATTAAAATCAATTCCTATGAATTATAAATACAAAGGATTACTTGTACTTTCATACAATACACCAAATGAAAAATGGCAAATGAATTTAACAACTCAGTTCAATGGAAAAGTTAGATTGCCAAATACAGAAAATAATCCTGATGAATATCAGTTAAATAAATATTCAAAAAATTATGTTATGATGTTTGCTCAATTGAAACGCAAGTTTGATAAATTTGAAATATATGCAGGTATTGAAAACATTACTGGATATCGTCAAAAAAATCCAATTCTTGCCTGGGATGATCCTTTTAGTCCCTATTTCGATTCTACAATGATTTGGGGACCAACATTAGGAAGACGATTTTATATTGGATTTAGGTTTAATTAAAAATTATCAAAACATTGGATAAAAAAATGCCTCTGATTTACATAAACAAAAAACCACCTTTAGGAAACTTTAGGTGGTTTTCTAATCCTTTTTTTCCATATAAAAATTTAAACATGTAAGTCGTTAAAGTTTTTGGACAAATCATGGTAAAAATTAAGAGATACATTTCAATTTCAAAACTCCGGATTGTACTGATATATTCATAAACAACAATATGATAATTTAATATGTGATTATTAGATTCCTATTTTATATTGAGTGTTGGTTGAAGGATGAATCATTTGTTTGAGTTCCTTTTTTGAATCAGGATTTCCATCCAGAAGATTTTCAAAAAGCTTAATAGTTCTGGATTTGTCCATATATATTTGGGTATCGGTTTTAATATCCCTTAAATCAATAAAAAAACTGGAAAAAATATCCGGTAAATCTGTAACAATATCTGTATTCAAGAAATTATTATTATTATAAATACAATGATAGTTTCCCTCTGTTTTTTCAATAAGAAAAGAAACATTTTTTAAATTTGTAATTGATGAAGATTTAGTACATTCTTGAATACATTTCTCATCAATTCTATTTTTATTACATCCGGTAACCTGATGGAATAAACATTGTCTGCTTGTCATAAGTAAAATAGGATGATAGATACTATAGTATAGTTTAAAATTATTAGGTTTAATAATAGCTTTTATCTGATTTTTAGTAATTTCATTTGAAATAAATGAGCCATAACAATTAAAATTTTCTTTTAAGCATAAAAGGCTAAAGGAGTTAACAATATTAAGATAA
>JAOZSG010000390.1:0-997 GCA_029939785.1 Fidelibacterota bacterium
ATTTTTATTACTAGCATTATAAAATAATACAGCCAAATAATTTGTTTCAACATCAGATACATAAACATAACGATCACTGTTTACATTTGTTATATTACTAATAATACCTGATGGATGTAAAAAATCAAAGTCCGTATCATTAATACCGCATAATTTTTTTTTCCATCTAACTCCCAGAGTTCCCATTTCACCATATAATACCTTTCCATATTTTAGATCAGTGATAAAAAATAATGTTGTTGATGAAGTGACTCTATACATACATGCATCTGAAATCCATCTAAATAAATTAGGATTGTCCTTATTCTCAAGATAATTTTGATTTAAATACGTTGTTCCAAGTGCAGGTACATATACCTTATATGATCTTTGAGCATAAATATTAGTAAAACAAAATATTAATATGAATAATGAAAAGATTAATTTTTTAGTCATTATTTATTTCTCCTATTTTGCATTAGTTCTGATTCTAATAATTTTACTTTAGCATATTTTTCTATTTTAGTCTTTTTATATTTATTAATAAAATAATGCATATTTTCTTTTTCATTTTCTACTTTATTACTTTTGTTTTTAGATAAGGATTTAACAATTGTTATATTTTTATACATAAGATTTTTTGATGAAATACTATTTTTAAACTTTTCAAGTACAAATTCCATATCCATATCATTATTCCCAATATTTAAACTTGTATGTACTATAGTTTCTAAATATTTTGAATTAGGATATTTTCTAATGAGATTTGATAATATTTTGCCTGGAATTACACCCTTGTCATTATCTTGTAAATGATTAAAATAATATTTCATTGCATTTAAATATCCTTTTTGAACTTCAATTTCAACATCTTTCGGTTCTATCACAGTAAAATATAATATGTTAGCATTTAATGTATCTTTTCCAGTTCTGATAACATTTATGGATTTTAAATATTCAACTAAATCAGTTTTTTCCATTTTATTTTTTATAGCATTTGCAAATTTTTTTTCAAAGG
>JAOZSG010000390.1:1007-2966 GCA_029939785.1 Fidelibacterota bacterium
GAATATTTTGCAGTAATTTTATAGTTACCTTCTTTAAAATAATAAAATGGCCCATGTTTTTTATCTTTATTTCCTCTTAACGACATCACATTTTCTACTCTAGTTAATTCTTCACCTGAATTTAAATAATGTGAATAATAATTTCCTTCACCATGGAAACAAATTCCGGGGAATCCATTGTTATCTAAATCAGTAACTCTAAATTCCATGAAACGTGAAAGAGGAAAAGAAATATATGTTGGTTCATTACTTATATTTTTAACTTTGAATTCTACATGTATTTTTTCATCTACTAGAAATGTATCCTTATCCATACTTATAGAAAATTCTAAATTAGTAGGATTATATACTTGTGCATAAATTATATTAAACATAAAAATTATTATAATAAATATTTTCTTCATTATTATACTCCTTAAAATTCATCAAAATTTGATAAAAAATTTTCAAAACAACAAGTATGGGAATCAGTATCTCTTTTGCCTACAAATAAATAATAATCGGGTTTACAAAAACTAAATTTCCAGCCTGCATCAAAATATAAAGGAAATCCAGCACCCATTAAGCAATAATAGTTATTATTGCTCAATGGTCCATAATCATCCATATTATGATATTCAGTATGAACATAATTATTAGCATTTTCTGCATGGGAAAGATTAGCAATTGAATGACCTAGTTCATGAGCAATAAGAGCAAATTGCATAAAATTATATTTTTCATCACTCCAGGAATCATTAGTGCGATCTGCCTCTATATGATCCCTAAAAATAAAGACTGCTCTTTCTTCATTTCGACTATTTGGTATAGTTTCATTCCAAATTATATTGTCATTAATATCAACATTCATGAATGAAAAACCTTTATATTCATTACTATTATTTGTAACACTCATCAAATGATAATGATTAAGTTCATTACAATATGCTTTTGCATATTCTTTTAAATAGAATAAATCGTCATCCGTTTCTATTTCAAAATCTACATTAACGTTTTGTAAATTCCTCCATACTGTCAGTGTTGGAATATTTGATTGATCAAGTTCAAAATCTATATCCAATCCCATATCACCAAAAACACTTAATAATTTTTCATAATATTTTTGATCTTGTCCATCTGGACTAAAGTCTTTTAAATCACTAATTATATCATTATCAGATATATAATCATATTCAATATAAACATTTTTTTTTATATGAAAATATTTTTTTTCAAAATTTGTTACATCAATATAGTAATTCAATCCCCCTTCAGTAATACCTATATCATTATATGTTAATTCTAATAAATATGATTTGTTAGGAGAAATTGTACTATCATTATTTACACTATAATATAAATTATTATTATCATCCTGTCCTATTACATAGGAAATTGTAATCTCATTATTTGTTGGATTATATATTTTGGCAGTAAATTTTGTATCTCCTCCATTATTCATTTTTTGTATCACATCTACATGCACGTTCGAATTGCTAATTCCACCATCTCCATCAGAATTACACATATGCAAAAAAAATATTAATATATATATATAATTAAATTATTTTGTAAAAATTTAAATTTCATTGGTCATCCTTATTGTAAATTATTTTTATACTATAATTAAAAAATAGTAATCATAATGCTTTAACATATCATTATGACTCACAAATTATTCTTATAATTTCCATATAAAAAAACAGTATCTTTATATGAATTTATTTTTATATTTTAAGCATATTAATCTCCAATCCACTTTTTGTTTTTAATGAATAAAAACTCATAATAATTATTTCTACCGGTTTAAATAAAAATGTGTCTTAAAATTCACGTTCTTTTAACTGCCAATAATAATAATAAAGTCAAAGAAAAAATATTGAAATAATAATAATAATTTTATAAAGCAGGAATAACAATATAAGTAATACGATAATAATTAGATATAAAACTAAGACAATTGATTACGCCAAATCAGGA
>JAOZSG010000083.1:0-2386 GCA_029939785.1 Fidelibacterota bacterium
ACCCGCTAAATACGCTAAATTACGCTAAAAAAATCTTAAAATATTTCGCGTTTTTTCGTGTATTTAGCGGGGAATAAATTTCTTTTTCTGTTTATAAAATATGCACCTTGTAGTTACTTTTTTTCTTAATAATCCTGTTAATAGTTTTAGTAACTCAAAAATTAGTTATTTTTTATTAAAAAAAATATTGATTATTTAAATAGTAACTAATATATTTTGTTTCAGTTTAGTAACTCAATATTGAACTACTTGGAAGTTAGAGCATTTGATGAAATTAGTTATCATTATTTTAAAAATCTTACAAAATATTAATATAATATATATTTATGGACTATTAAATTTTACTATTTTTAATCAATACCCTGTTGAATTTTCATCAGGGTTTTTTGTATCCAAAAATAAATCGGTGTAATATCCAAGAGGAAAAAATGAGAAAAATTGGAAAATTACTAATTCTGCTATCATTAATAACTTCCAGTATTTTATTAGCCAGTGAATCGGGGAAGTTATCTGGAGTTGTATTAGACAAAGAGACAGGAATGCCCTTGATTGGTTGTAATATTATGTTGGTTGACACTTATTTAGGTGCTGCAACTGATCAAAATGGAAGATACGTTATTTTAAATGTGCAGCCGGGAATATATTCATTACGTGCTCAAATGATCGGTTTTCAGGTTCAGATTGTAAAACAGGTAGATGTGTCCATAGATATGACGACTACAATAAATTTTGATCTTAGCACTGCTGTTATAGAAGGTGAGGAAGTAACTGTAATTGCCAGAAAAAAAATCATAAAAAAAGATATGACAGCGACATCATCTCATATGAAAGCGGAAGAATTACAAAGTCTCCCGATAACCGAAGTTAGTGAGGCTTTGGAAATGCAGGCTGGGTATGTGAATGGTAGTCTTCGTGGTGGTCGTGTTGGAGAAGTTGCTTACTTAATTGATGGAATTCCTGTTACTGATAGTTATGATAGATCTGCGGCTATTGAAGTAAATAAAAATATGGTTCAGGAATTACAGGTTATTTCCGGTGCTTTCAATGCTGAATATGGGAAAGTAATGTCAGGAATTGTGAATATTACTACAAAACGGGGAAGCAATAATTTTGGTGGTTCTGTTGAAACTTATGTCGGTGATTTCTTTAGTAGTCATGATAAAATTTATGGAAATATTAGTGAAATCAATCCATTAAATATTAGAAATATTGGGTTAAGTCTTCATGGTGCAATTGTTAAAGATAAGTTGTTTTACTATTTAAATGGACGAAGTATTTATTTCGGTGGTCAGTATCAGGGACAGAAAAGATATGAACCAAACGCGGTAATGTATCAACGAGTTAATGGATCTTATACTTTATATGATTCTACTGCAATGTTGGGTAATAATGAATGGGTAAATATGAATTGGAACCAGAAAAATTATTTTCAGGGACAGTTAATTTTCAGATTATCTAAAAGTACCAATATATTCTATAATTTTTTCTATGATAATAGAGATTATCAGGATTATGATAGAAATTTTAAATATAATCCTGATGGTATAGTTCAAAAGAATTTGCTGGGTATAACTCAATTAGCAAAAATACAGCATCAATTCTCTTCAAATTCATTTATCAATCTTGGTTTCTCAAGTACAAGCAGAAAATATGAAAGTTATTATTCTGAAAAAGAAAGTGCAAAAGATTCTACAACATATGTTCATCCATACTATTTATCAACTTTACCTTACCAATTTATTGTAGGTGGAACTGATAATAATCATGAATATCGTGATAGTGGAACAATGCTTGCCAAACTGGACTTTACATCACAAATAAATTTTAATCACAAAATAAAAACAGGAATTGAATATCGATACCATAACATTGAATGGAATCAATATAATCTGCGACCACAATTAGGTGAAAATTATGTAGATTTCTCTGGAGGACCACCTGATGAATTCTCTCCATATATTCACCCAACAATTTTATCTGATAGTACAATATATTCAAGTTCTTTCAACCATAATCCATGGGAATTCGCTGGATTCATACAGGATAAAATCGAATATGATGAATTGATTATTAATCTGGGTATAAGGTTTGATTATTTTGAACCTGATGGTGTAATTTTGGCAGATCCGAGTGACCCTGAAATATATAATCCCGTAAAGCCGTCAAATCGGTATCATGATTTAAATGAAAACGGAATGCAGGATGAAGGTGAAGTATCTATATCTGTGGCTGAGAGAGAAGCCTATTGGTACAAAGATGCAAAGTCAAAAATGAAAATAAGTCCTCGTTTAGGGATTTCTTTTCCAATAAGTGACAAAGGTGTATTTCATTTTTCTTATGGTCATTTTTTTCAGATTCCTAATTTTAATTATCTATATCAGAATCC
>JAOZSG010000083.1:2396-11140 GCA_029939785.1 Fidelibacterota bacterium
TTAGGTTCCGGTACAGGAAACCAGGGAGTTATTGGAAATGCGGATCTTGAACCGGAACAGACAATTGTCGGTGAGATTGGTGTACAGCAACAATTAACAGATGAATTCTCAATTGATGTTACTGCCTATGTGAAAGATGTGCGAGATTTGACAGGAACAAGAGCAGAAGAAATAGAAGTTTTTGGTGGAGCCACAACTTATAGTAGATTAGTGAATAGTGATTTTGGAGTAGTCAAAGGTGTTACCTTATCTTTGAATCAACATTCTGTAAAAGGGTATTATGTAAATGTTGATTATACATTTCAAATTGCAAAAGGTACAGCATCTGACCCAAATGCTTACAGAAATGCAGTTAGTGGTGGGGCAGAACCGGAAGTTCAGTTAAATCCTTTAAGTTGGGACCAAAGACATACAATTAACTTTGTAATGGGATATAATACTGCAAGTTATGGAATGAATTTTTTAGGGAGATTTGGAAGCGGACTTCCTTACTCACCGAGACGAAGTGAAGATATTACTTCGCTGCTGACAAATTCTGCAATTAAACCATATACTATTTCTGTTGATTTAAAAGGGTTTTATAAAACCCAATTATTTGGAACGAACACAGAGTTTTTTATTAGGGTCAAGAATTTATTTGACAGATTGAATGAACATGATGTTTATGATGATACCGGCCGTGCAGGATTTACTACAGATCAGGAACAAATTGAAGCAATGAATATTAATACTCCGGTAAACTCTGTTGGAGAATATTACAGAAACGCGACTTATTATAGCGAACCTCGACGAATTGAAATTGGAATGAGGATTGAATTATGAAAATATATAATAAAATAATAATATTACTAATGATAACTTTCATATCCATTTCATTATATGGACAAAGTGGAAGAGAATACAGAAGATCTGGTGTACATAATGCCAATCTGGTAAGAACGGTTTTTGGTAATTGGGGCGTTATTGGTCAACCTTCACAAAAAGGACCAAGGGGAGCGTGGCTTTATGATACCAATGGTTATATTGGTGATGTAAGCCCAATGGTTGGTGCTGAAATTTCTTATTATGACAGTACAACTAATGAAATTAAAAAAATTCATAGCGTAGTTGTTTGTCCTGTTGATCGACCTGCATCCGGTCGTGAAGAATCACAGTCAGGTGATTTGTGGACTTTTGAACCGGTTAGTGGATATTTTAATGAATCCAATCAACTCCTTGCTATGAGTACTGATCCTTCATCATGGCCATTACAGTGGCCGGATAAAATGGATTCTCCCGATGATCCTGGCTGGGCAGGTTATTGGAATGGATTTTTTGGAAAAGGCATTACTAATGCTGATCAGGAAAGTTTTTATGTAATGGATGATAATAATGACAAAGAATTCAATTTTGCTGAGAATAATATACATGGTATTGAATTCAAACCCGATGCAAATAATCCAATGCGAAACGGACTTGGTCTGGAAGTAAAAGTTCGTGGTATGCAATGGCAGCAATTTCTTGCTTCAGATGTTATCTTCTGGCTTTATGAAGTTACAAATACGAGTACTTATGATTATGATAAAGTTACTTTCGGAATGCTTGCCGGAACTTATGTAGGAGTTACCGGAACTGATGATAGTCCACAGGAATATAATGATGATTGGAGTTTTTTTGATGTACAACGTGATTTGACCTACACAGGTGATTATGGGAATAACTGTAAAAGAAATCCAAAATGGCAGGGATCTGTTGGAATGGTTGGTTATGCTTTTCTTGAAAGTCCTGGTAATCCTTATGATGGAATTGATAATGATGGTGATAATAAATATGAATCTCACCCAATTAGTTCAGATTTAGTATTTACTGCTCCATTATTTGAAGAAACAAGTTTTGATTCTGTACTTTATAATGTAGGCGATCAGGTTGTGGTTATTAAAGATGATTTCTCCAGAGATTATATAACACTGATAGATGGCGAAAATGTTATTAAAACCCGTGGTGCTGAAATTACTGTAGTGCCGGGTATTACAAAATTAATTGAAGGAAATATTAATGGTGATTATGAAGCTGCTGAAAACTGTTATGATGGTATAGATAATGATCTTGATGGATTAATTGATGAGAATTATTTGCTGCATTACAGACAGATTAGAGTTGATCAAAATTCAGGTGATGTTCTTATAGATACATTAAATCCGGTAGCATATATAGATTATTTTACAGGACAGGGTGCTACAGATCCATTAATTGATGAAAAACGTAATGATGGAATTGATAATGATGGAGATTGGAATCCTGAGTTTGATGATGTCGGTGCTGATGGCAAATTAGGTACCGGAGATACAGGTGAAGGTGACGGAGTACCAACTTATGGTGAACCGAATTTTGACAAAACCGATGTAGATGAATCTGATCAGATAGGTTTGACAAGTTTTAATTATTTTTCTCCTGCTAATGAATATCCTATGAAAGATGATGAATTGCTTTGGGATTGGTTAAAGCCTGGTTTTTTTGAAGTTCCTACAAGTATTCAAAATAATGAACCGATTATGGGAGAAGACGGAGATTTTATTTACGGTTCAGCATATTTTCCATTACCTGCCGGAGAAACAAGAAGTTTTTCTTTAGCTTTGGTTTATGGGAATGATATGCAGGATCTTTTGAAAAACCGAGAAACAGTACAGAAAATATATGATTCTGATTATCGTTTTCCACAACCACCTGACAAACCTACTTTAAGAGTTGTTCCTGGTGATGGAAAAGTAACTTTATACTGGGATCGCATAGCAGAAACATCAATAGATCCTGTAACAAAAGAAAAGGATTTTGAAGGCTATAAAATATACAAATCTACTGATCCTGATTTTAATGATGTAAGAGTAGTAACAAATATAAACGGTATTGTATCCGGATATAAGCCACTTGCCCAATTTGACTTAATTAATGATATAGAAGGTATATTTTTACCGAGTCCGGACTTATATCAACAGGCAGAAGGATTTACTTTTCAATTAGGTAGCAATTCAGGATTAAGACATTCTTATGTCGATACAGATGTTGATAACGGAAGAAGATATTATTATGCTGTTGTTGCTTATGATAGAGGAGATGCATCAAAAGATATTTTTCCATCGGAAAACACAAAATTTATTTCAATCAAACCTAATGGTGAAGTACAGACAGATATAAATTCCACTGTGGTAAGACCTACTCCGAAAGCTGCCGGATATGATGGATTAAATGATGATTTAAGACTGGAGAGACATAGTGGCACATCTTCCGGACGTGTATATTATGAAGTATTAGATGAAACAGCAGTGAATGGTCATACCTACAGACTTACTTTTGAAGATACTCAGACTGATGGATTGGATAATGATAATGATTGGAATTATCTGACAGATGATATTGGCTATAATGGTATCGGTGAAAATGATGGTCTTCCCACATCCGGTGAACCAAATGTAGATTGGAATGATCTTGATGAATTTGCTCCAGTTACAACAGTGTATTCAGTTCTTGATCTGACAGGAAAAGAAGAAACTTTAGGTCTTGACACAAATTATATAAATCTTTCAAATAAAAATATTTTGATATCAAGCCTTAATATTACAAAAGAGTCAGACAATATTGATTTAAGTAATTTTGATATAAATGAGACAATGGGAAAAATAAGAATCAAACCGGGCAGTAATCTTTCAGAAGGATATTATACTCTGGAATATCAATATTATCCGGTTTACAGAAGTCCATATATTCATGGTAACCCAACAATAGAAAAAATTACGGATACTGATATTTTTGATGGTGTTCAGTTGGAATTTTATAATAATTGGTCAATTAACGCTATTGAAAGTGATACCGCATCATTTTGGAATACAGACAACAGACAATACAATTGGGCATTTTCTACTGGAAAAGTTAATTTGGGAGGTGGAAATATTATTACTGGAAAACCTTATCCGGCAGATTATGAAATTCAATTCGCTGATGAAGAATATTATGTCACAGAAGATGCATTTCAGATTGCTCCTTTTTATTTTCCGGCAATTAAAACAAACTTTAGAATTTATAACTTAACAGATTCAACTGTAGTACCCTTTTTATTAGTAAGGGCAAGTATATTAACATCTTTCAAAGCTGACTCGGTTTATGGATTATGTCCGGGTGATTTTCTTGAAACTTTCTGGGAAAGACCTGATTCTACATATCAATATTCATGGACTTTCTCCTTTACAAGTTTACAAAGTGATCCGGAAGATACAGTTTATCAATTCCATGCTGGTGACGTTTTGCACATTGAAACAACAAAACCTTTCAGGAAAAGAGATATTTTTGAGTTTACACCAGAAATTCCTGAAATAGACGAAGAATTGATAAAGAATCAGTTAGATGATATTCAGGTAGTCCCTAATCCTTATGTTGTTGCAAATAACATGGAGGCACCATTGCCACCGGCTATTACAAGTGGAAGAGGAGAACGAAGGATAGAATTTCGAAAATTACCTTCAGATGCGACAGTTCACATCTTTACATCAAATGGAACTCTTGTCAGAATATTAAAACCATCTGATAATATGCACAATGGTACTTTAGCCTGGAATTTAAAAACGCGTGAAAACCTTGATATTGCTTTTGGAATATATTTCTATGTAATAGAATCAAAAGTTGGTAAAAAATCAGGTAAACTAGCAATTATAAAGTGATATTATTATGAAAAACAAAACATTAAAAACAATAACAATCATTTTTCTTTGTGTCTTAAACTTTAATTTTGTTTTTGGACAAGATAAAGTTGGTACAACTGCGGGTCAATTTTTACAGATTCCCGTTGGAGCAAAGGCTATTGGCATGGGAGGCACTTTTATCGCCCTTGCTAATGATGCAACTGCATTGTATTATAATCCGGGAGCAATTTCCAGAAATGGCCAAAATGCAATATACTTTTCCAATACAAACTGGCTGGTAGGTTCAACTCATAGCTGGTTTGGTGCCAAAATTATGTTGACACCTGCCGATGCAATTGGAATCAGTTTTAATAATCTGGATTATGGTGAACGTGAAAAAGTTACTACAATAGAAATGCCTGACGGTACAGGAGAATATTGGCAGGCAAGAGATATGGCGATTGGGCTTTCTTATTCCAGAAATATTACGGACAGATTTTCGATTGGTAGTAGTGTCAAATATCTTTCACAGGAAATCTGGCATGAATCGTCATCACAATGGGCTGTTGATCTGGGATTATTATTTATTACACAGTTTAATGGGTTAAGAATTGGTGCAAGTTTGAGAAACTTTGGTGGAGAATTACAAATGCAGGGACGTGACCTGATGAATCGTATTGATTTAGATCCTGAGAATGAAGGTAATAATGAAACTGTTGTAGCGAATTTGAAAACTGAAGAATGGACAATTCCACTTACATTTAGTATTGGGATGGCTATGCCTGTTAATCTCGGTAATAATATAAAAATTGTTTTAGCAGCAGATGCAATCAGACCTACTGATAATAGTGAAACTATGAATGTTGGGGGAGAAGTATTTTTATATAATATGTTAAGTTTAAGAGGTGGTTACCAATCACTTTTTAGAGATAAAATTGAAAATGGTTTAACTTTTGGAGTGGGGCTTGATCTTCCAATTCCATTTGTTAAAATTGTTGTGGATTATTCATATCAGGAATTTGGTTTGTTTGGAGATATTCAGACCACATCAATGTCTATAAGTTTTTAGATAATAGAGATAAAAAATGCATGGTGCATTATTATGGTAAGATTAATGAAAAGAAGGAGACGAGAAAATGAAAAAGTTTGTTATTTTTTTAATTTTTTTGTGTATTATGCTTCCAGCATTTACACAAGCAGAAGTTACATCCAAAGTAACTACTTCAAGTTCAGGTCAGGATCTTGACCTTACGTTTGAAGATGATTCTGACAATGCAAATTGGGGTGTGTATGATGGAATAGCCGGTTACACAACAGTTGCTCACAATGCAACCGGTGGTGTTGGTGGAACAGGAGCAATAGAATTTGGTGATGGTGGTTTTGGCTTCACTATCAAAAGACCTATTACTGCTACGGTAGGGACAGATTTTCAATTTTCTGTTGATGTGAAAACTTTAGGTTGGGACAATGGCGGAACTTATCCTATTACTATTGCAATAGAAGGTATTGTTGATACTCCGGTTTCAACATCGATAAATTCATTAGCTGATTTTACTAATATTGTATTATCCGGAACTGCAACACAAGATAGTGGATATATTTCTATTGTTGGTTCAAATACTTCGGCTGCAAGTGCAGGTGGTGAAATTAAGGTATGGCTTGACAATCTTGTCTTTGATGATGATACTCAGACACCGGTATCAGGACCTGTAACAGTAACTTATATGGTAAATATGTCAAAAGTTGATGATGCAACAGACACAACTTACACAGTACAGATTTGTGGAGCAGAAGTAGGACCTGAAGGTCAGGATTTATGGCAAAATAATTTTTTGACCTGGGATGATGCTTCTCCTGTATGTGAATCAGTAGGCGGTGACTACTGGAAATTATCAATAACTTATCCTGATTCAATGATAGGCTGGAGAATGGCTTATAAAGTAAGATATAAGGCCACAGAAGATCCAAGTTTCACATGGGAAAATTATCCTGATGGAAACAGAATGTTTGTATTACCAGGTAGTGATACTACACTTGCAATGGCATACGCAGACAATAGTTGGGAACCACCATATACAGAAACCGATAGCATAGATGTATATTTCAGAGTAAATATGAGTGCAAATCCGGATTTTAATCCTACAACAGATGTAGTATATCTTGTAGGTGCATTACCTCATCCAAATGGTAGTGATAATATGTGGTCACCAGATGCTTATCCATTAACAAGAGAAGGTGAATCCAGTGATTATTGGGGATATGATTTAAAACTTAATGCTTTAAATGCTCCTTATACTGAACAAATGTATAGATTTACTCTCGGATCATGGGATGCTTCTGAAAATGTTCGTGGTCATGGAATGTTTCCTGATAATGAAAATCGTGGAGTAACAATAAATGCTGATACAACATTGGCATGGAAATGGTGGAATGATATTGCACCTGCAGGTTTTGAAGGAACAGATACTTCAGCAATTACTTTTACGGCAAACATGGGAAAAGCAAATCAAACTAATGGTTTCAATGTTGGAGATACTTTATTAGTAAAACTTGGATATTTTGGAAGTTCTTCGGTTATAATAACAGATACTCTGGTAAGACAAGGTTTTTCTTTTAACTATGCAGTAACAATTGATGCTGTACCTTTAACTTTTGGTACAGATTTATACTACCAGTACTATGTATATAAAAAAGGCGAAGAATTAAGAGAAGTCTATTATAATTTTGATTATGATGGAGGTGAAACTGGTGGTGCAGAAAGAAGAATTGCAATAATCAACGATGCTGTAGCGGCAGTTAATGATACTGAAGACAGTGAATCTAATCCAAACAGAATGCCTGTATTTAGAAATAATGATCCATTGGCACAGGCTATTGAATTAACAGTTGAATGTGACCTTCGCCCTGCTATTTTTACAGTGCTTGATGGAAAAACACTTACAGATATTCAGGCAAACTTTACAATAACTCCATATATGATGCAGGCAGATCCTGACACTATTTTGAAATTGGGTGTTTGTATAAACGGGCCAATGTCAAATAATGGAGAAGGAACATGGCAGACATGGGGTGGAACATTAGGTTCTGATGAAAATCGTAAAATGTATGATGACGGAACTCATGGCGATGTAACAGCCGGAGATTCAATCTATACTATACTATATTATATGTCACCTGACAGTAGTAGTGGAATTATTGGACAGGAATTCAAGTTCGGAATTGGTGGTGGAGATAATGAAGGTGGTTATGGAAATAATCATATTGAAAACATTGATGACTCACAAGCTGCAACAACTCTAAGAGCACAGTTTGGTAGCATTATGGTAGATTTCTATTCCGGATGGGATTTTGACAATCTTGTACCTTTAATCGAAACTTCAGTTGATGAAGTGATTGAAGTTCCAAGTCAGTTCTCACTTGAACAGAACTATCCAAATCCATTCAATCCAACAACTAATATTGCTTTTGCATTACCAAAAACATCAAAGGTTAATTTAACAGTTTACGATTTAACAGGTAAACTTGTTAAGACTTTATATAATAATGACAGTTTTAATGCTGGAAATCATTATGTAACATGGGATGCATCAAATAATGAAGGTATGAGAGTACCATCAGGGGTTTATTTTTATACACTTCGTACTAAAAATAAAGTTTTCACTAAGAAAATGTTACTCCTAAAATAATAATGTTGTTATAGGGTGGAGATTTTTCTCCACCCTATTTTAATTTAAAAAACGGAGGCTCTTATATGAGCACAATTGATTTTACAATCGTCGGAATTTATTTATCTGCTATGATTATTGTTGGAATGTGGTTTCAGAGAAAAGCATCAGAGGGAATAGATTCATATTTTCTTGGTAACAGACAACTTCCATGGTGGGCACTTGGTGCATCAGGAATGTCATCAAATCTGGATATTAGTGGTACTATGATAATAGTTGCATTGGTCTATGCAATCGGAGCACGTGGTTTCTATATTGAAATTCGAGGTGGTGTAACTCTTATCATGGCATTTCTAATGATTTTTCAGGGAAAATGGAGCAGACGAGCGAACGTAATGACTCTCGCAGAATGGATGGAGTTCCGGTTTGG
>JAOZSG010000084.1 GCA_029939785.1 Fidelibacterota bacterium
ATGGATTGTTTTTGGTGGTGGAATTTTTCTGTTTTTTGAATATTTAATAAGTGGATTAGTTTTGTGTATTACGATTATTGGAATTCCTTTTGGGTTTCAATTGATAAAATTATCATTATTGGCATTATTTCCCTTTGGGAAGGAAATTGAACATACCAAAAATGCAGCTGGTTGTCTATCAACAATTTTTAATGTACTGTGGATTGTTACTGGTGGGCTTGTAATATCAATTACACACATATTTTTTGCATTATTATGTGCAGTAACAATTATTGGAATTCCCTTTGCCGCACAGCATATGAAACTGGCAATTGTAGCATTGATGCCTTTTGGTACAATTATAAAATAGAAAATGGGTTGAGGCTGCTGACAAACCCGTTTTCACTTACTAATTGTAATGGATAATCCTATCTTTTTATATTATTTATATTATTGATTGTTTATGCAATTATAATTAAATTCTGCCGTTATGACACATTTTAAATTACATACTAACTTTAGACCCACAGGAGATCAACCTGCAGCTATAGAAAAATTGACAAAAGGCATCACTGATGGCGTTGATTATCAAACACTTCTTGGAATTACAGGAAGTGGTAAAACATATACTATGGCAAACCTGATTCAGAAAGTAAATAAACCTACTTTAATTATTTCACATAATAAAACTCTGGCTGCTCAGCTTTACGGCGAATTTAAACGATTTTTCCCTGAAAATGCTGTTGAATATTTCATTAGTTTTTATGATTATTATCAACCTGAAGCATATCTTCCTGTAACAGATACATTTATTGATAAAGATTCATCTATAAATGATGAAATTGATCGGTTACGTCTTAAAGCCACGGCTTCATTAATGAGTAGAAAAGATGTAATAATTGTATCGAGTGTTTCCTGTATTTATGGTATAGGATCACCAACAGAATATAAAAAATTTATTATTGAAGTTAATCTGGGACAAAATATCGAAATTCGGGAACTCGCAAGTCAACTTATCGACATGCTATATGCCAGAACAAATCAATCTCTTGAACGTGGCCAGTTTAGAATTCGTGGTGATGTAATGGATATTTATCCTGCATACGAGGACTTTGCTTATAGAATTGAATTTTTTGGTGATGAAGTAGATAAAATATATTCATTTGATACTTTAAATAATAAAAAAATTCTGGATTTTGAACAGATTGTTGTTTTCTCTGCCAAACACTTTGTTAATTCTGAAGAATCTACCAAAAGAGCCTTAATCACCATTCGGGAAGAATTGGAAGATCGATTAAAATTTTTACGTAAATCCGGTAAACTTCTGGAAGCACAGCGACTTGAACAACGGACAAATTTTGATCTTGAGATGATTGAAGAAATTGGTCATTGTGCAGGGATTGAAAATTATGAAAAACATTTTACAGGTAGAAAGACTGGAGAGAAGCCTTATACTTTAATGGATTTTTTTCCCACTGATTTTTTACTTATGATTGATGAATCCCATGCGACTTTACCTCAGGTTCGGGCGATGTATAATGGTGATAGAGCAAGAAAAGAAACTTTAGTTGATTATGGTTTTAGATTACCATCTGCTCTTGATCACAGACCGTTAAAATTTGATGAATTTGAGCAAATCCCTAACAATACTGTATTTGTATCAGCGACTCCTTCGGATTATGAATTGGATAAAACTCATGGTGAAATTGTAGAACAAATAATTCGTCCAACCGGACTGCTTGATCCTCCTATTATTGTTCGACCATCAAAACATCAGATAGATGATCTGATTGATGAAATTGATATTGTAACATCAAGAAATGAAAGAGTTCTTGTCACAACTCTTACAAAAAAAATGTCAGAAGATTTATCTGAATATCTGAAGAATATCGGGCTTAAGGTTCGATATCTGCATTCTGAAATTAATACGCTTGAAAGAGTGGTAATTCTCAGAGATTTAAGACTTGGTAAATTTGATGTATTAGTTGGGATTAATTTACTTCGTGAAGGTTTGGATCTTCCAGAGGTTTCACTTGTGGCTATTCTCGATGCTGATAAAGAAGGATTTTTACGGTCTGAAAGATCTCTCATGCAGGTTTCAGGCAGAGCTGCACGAAATGTTAACGGAAAAGTGATTTTTTATGCAGATGTAATGACAAAATCCATGAGAAATGTGATAACAGAAATTGAGCGTAGGAGAAAAATTCAGGATGATTATAACAAAAAACATGGAATCACACCGAGAACTATTTATAAATCAACTGATGAAGTGAGAAAAAGTACAGCGGTTGCAGACTTTAGGCACTCTGAATATGGTGATAAAAAAACAACTGAGAATAAATATGAAGATAAACTAGACAAAATGGAACTTTTGGAATTATTAAAGCGTGAAATGGCAAAAGCAGCAGAAAATCTTGAGTTTGAAAAAGCAGCAGAACTAAGAGATGAAATTGTAAGATTAGAGAAGAAAAGTACAAAAAGTTTGAGGAAAGTCACATTGAGTCAGTAAGTAGTCAGTCATTAGCCCGTCAGTAGCCGGATTTTCGACCTGATCTATAACAGGATATACAACCTGTCGAAATGTGCATCGGAGCACAAATATAATGAAAATTGATAATCAGCTAGACAGATCTTCGAGCACTCTTCGATCCGTCGGTAATCGGACTTATAAGCAGGCTCAGGATGACAGCATAAATAAAGGATATAATTATGAAAATATTAGTAATTGGTAGTGGCGGACGCGAACACGCTCTGGTTGATTCAATAGCAAAATCATCGAGAGTAAAAAAAATATTTTGTGCTCCGGGAAATGCTGGTACAGCTGAAAAAGCGGAGAATATTAATATAAGAGAATATAATATAAAAGGCTTATTGAAATTTGCACGCGAGAATGAGATTGGACTTACAATTGTAGGACCTGAAATCCCATTAATGCTTGGAATTGTAGACGAGTTTCGAGAAGCAGGTTTTAATATTTTTGGACCTACTAAAAATGCAGCAAAACTTGAAACCAGTAAAATTTTTGCAAAACAAATAATGACAAAATATAATGTACCAACTGCTGATTATGTTGTATGCAAAGATAAAGAATCAGGGATAGAAGCGACAAAAAATAAATCCTTTCCTTACGTTATAAAAGTTGATGGTCTTGCCGCTGGGAAAGGTGCATTGATTATAAATAATCAACAGGATCTGAATGATGCTATCAAAGAGATATGGGATGACGAAAAATTTGGTGATGCAGCTCAGGAAGTATTGGTAGAAGATTTTTTAGAAGGTGAAGAATTATCAGTTTTTGCTATTACTGGTGGGAAAAATTTTGTCATACTTCATCCAGCTCAAGATCACAAAAGAGCATTTGATGGAGACAAAGGACCAAACACAGGTGGAATGGGTGCATATGCTCCTGCACCATTAGGAACATATGAAGTAATGGAAAATATTCAAAACATGGTTATAAAACCAATGATTGATGGAATGAAAAAAGAAGGCATACCATATACAGGAGTTTTATATGCCGGTTTAATGATTAAAGATGACCAACCTTTTGTTGTTGAATTTAATGCTAGGTTTGGTGATCCTGAAACCCAGGTTGTAATACCATTGATTGAATCAGATGTTGTGAATTTATTTGAATCTTCTGCGAGATCTACAATGTCATCCACTACATTCAAATTATTACACAAAAAGGCGTGTTGTGTTGTAATGGCGTCTGGCGGTTATCCGGAATCCTATGAAAAAGGTAAAGTAATCAAAGGTCTCGAAAATGACATGGAAGACACTATGGTTTTTCATGCTGGAACATTCAAAGAAGAAAATAAAATAAAGACTTCCGGGGGAAGAGTTCTAGGAGTTACTGCGATTGCGGATAGTTTGGAAGGTTGTATTAAAAAAGCGTATCAAAGAGTTGAAAAAATTAATTTTGACAAAAAACAATATAGAAATGATATTGGTGCGAAAGGTTTAAATAAATAAACTTTAAATATTTATCAGGAGTGTTAAGTGATAGATTATAGATTAAAAGAATTACAAAAACGATTTGGGATTCTTGGTGAATCTGAAAAGATTTATGAAGTTATTGAAATTATTGATCAGGTTGCTACTACAGATATTACTGTTTTAATAACTGGAGAAAGTGGAACCGGAAAAGAATTAATTGCTGATGCGATTTATAAGCACAGTTTACGAAAACATCAAAAATTTATTAAAGTAAATTGTGGGGCTATTCCTGCCGGAATTCTGGAAAGTGAATTATTTGGTCATGTAAAAGGATCATTTACAGGTGCAATAGAAAATAGAAAAGGTTATTTTGAAACAGCAAATGGTGGAACAATTTTTCTTGATGAAATAGGTGAAATGCCTATGGAAACTCAGGTGAAATTTTTAAGAGTACTTGAGTCCGGTGAATTTATTCCTGTTGGTGGTTCAAAAGGTATTAAAGTAGATGTTCGAATAGTTGCTGCTACAAATAAAAATCTGGAAAAAGAAATCACTAAAGATAAATTTCGAAAAGATCTTTATTATCGATTAAAAACAATTACAGTAATAGCACCGGCATTAAGAAAACATGCAGAAGATATTCCGGAATTGGTTAAAAGATTTGCTTTAGTATTTTCTAATAGAAATGCCATTCCTTTTAAAGGATTTTCTCCAAATGCAATGAATTTAATGATGCATCAATCATGGCCGGGAAATATTCGTGAACTAAAGAATTTTGTTGAAAGTATGATAGTTCTTCAAAAAGGAGAAGTCATTACCAGTGAAAAAGTTCGTAAACAACTGGGACATGATGAAAATGATGTATCCCCAAATCTTCCAATGAAAATATCTAAACCCAGTGATCAGGCAGAAAGAGAACTAATTCTCCAACAAATTTTAATGCTTCGTAGAGATATAAAAGAATTAAAAGATGCTGTTTATGAAGGTAATATTCGAGGATTTGCACCAGTTGAAAGAGAAAATGTTGCATTACAGCCTTATGATTATTCTGTTGACAAACAGAAGGATTTCTTCAAACAAAATATTATGAATAAACAGGTTGTCAATAATGAAGAATTTGTTGAATTACCTCATGATGATGAAATAATTAATATAAATAAAATTGGCCAGGTTTCAATGGAAGACGTTGAACGGATATTAATTGAAAAAACATTAAAGAAATTTGGGTATAAAAAAAGAAAAACAGCAAATGCACTAAAAATAAGTGAACGAACATTATATAGAAAAATTAAAGAATATGATCTTCAGGTATAAATATATAACAAAAATCAGACTCGTCTTTTTGATTTCATTAATAATAATGAATTCCGGATGTTGGTATTATTCATTCAAGGGAACGTTGCCTCCTCATATTAAGAGTATTGCAATTCCGTCTTTTGAAGATAATACTGCAGAATTTGAATTATCTCAAATTGTTACAGAACAAATTAAATTGGGATTTATTAAAGAACATATTCTGGAATTGGTAGAAAAAGATGGGGCACATTCCATACTTTTGGGTACTCTTGAAAGTATTTCAGACAAACCGATTGTGTATTCTGAATCGGAGACAGGTGAATCTGTTGATGAATATCGTGTAACAATAAATGTTAAAGTTGAATGGAAAGATTTAGTCGAAGATAAACAAGTATTTCAAAAATCAATTTCAGGTTATAGCGAATATGATCCAACCGGTGCATCTGAAGCAACCAGGGAAAAGGCAATTGAGCAGGCCATAGATAATATAACCGAAGATATAATCAATGCAATTCTTGCCGACTGGTAGAAAATTAAAAAAATATAAACAAGAAAATAATGGAGATATAATGGATTTTGTAAAAGTAAAAAATGTTAGTGAATATGATGGAAAAGAAGTAAAACTGCGTGGTTGGGTTTTTAACCTGCGAAAAAGTGGAAAAATTTGGTTTCTGGTTTTTCGCGATGGAACAGGAATTATACAATGTGTGGTTTTAAAAAATTTAGTAGATGCAGAAGTTTTTGATAAAAAAACTATTCTTACACAGGAAAGTTCTGTAATAATTACAGGAACAGTAAGGAAAGAAGATCGTGCCGCAATAGGTTATGAAATTACTGTAAGTAATATTGAGATTGTTCATGTTGCCGATGAATATCCAATCGGTAAAAAAGAGCATGGAGCAGATTTTCTGCTATCTAATCGTCACTTATGGTTGAGATCAAAAAAACAGACAGCATTGATGAAAATTCGTCATACCGTTTATTATGCAATTACAGATTATTTAAATGGTCAGGATTTTTATAGGTTTGATTCACCGATTCTAACTCCAAATGCATGTGAAGGTACTACTACTTTATTTGAAGTGCCATATTTTGATGAAGGCACTGCTTTTCTTTCACAATCAGGTCAGCTTTATCTTGAGACAGGTATTATGGCTCTTGGAAGATGTTATGATTTTGGTCCTGTATTTCGTGCAGAAAAATCCAAAACCAGAAAACACTTAACTGAATTCTGGATGATGGATGCTGAAGCAGCTTATGTAAAACATGATGAAAATATGGATATTCAGGAAGGTCTTATTCGTCATGTAATCAGAACTGTAATTGAGAGAAATGAAGAAGATTTGAAAATTCTTGAAAGAGACATAGAGCAATTGAAAAAAGCTGATGCACCATTTATCAGAATGACTCATAAAGAGGCAATTGATAAGGTAAACAATAAAGGTGGAAACTTATCCTACAATGATGACTTTGGTTCAGTAGAAGAGTCAATGGTTACAGATGATAGTGATGTTCCGGTTTTTATTGAAAGATGGCCTGCTGAAATTAAAGCATTTTACATGAAACGTGATGAAAATGATTCCAATATTGTACTTGGTGATGATCTGATTGCACCTGAAGGATTTGGTGAAATTATCGGAGGCTCAGAAAGAGAAGATAATCACGATATGCTTCTGGAAAGAATGAAATCAGAAGATATGGATATTGAACCTTATCAATGGTATCTTGATTTGAGAAAATATGGATCAGTCCCTCATAGTGGTTTTGGAATTGGTCTGGAGCGTCTTGTTGGATGGGTTTCAGGAGTGAAGCATATTCGTGAAACTATTCCTTTTCCGAGAACAATCTATAGATTGAATCCTTGATGATGTAAAAAAGTGAATAATATGCCAGAATCAACTCGAATAGAATATAAACGAGAACTAAATCATAATTTAGAAAAAGAAGCAATTGCTGATGAATTACATATTAATCAATCTGCTGTAATAAAACATTTGAATACTTCAAAAGAAAAAGGTGTTTTGGAACGAATTGGTGGAACACGAGGATATTGGAAAGTAATTAATATAAGAAGGTTAAATGCAAACTAAGCAAGTAAAAGTAGCAGTTATTGGTGGTAGAAAATCTGATGAAGAAGATATTGACAATGCATATCAGATTGGAAAATTAATTGCTGAAAATCATGCTATTCTTATTTGTGGTGGTAGAAGTGGAATTATGGAAGCTGCCTGCAAAGGTGCTTTTGAAGCAGGTGGAATGACAGTTGGTATTTTACCCGGAAGAGATGAAAGTGATGCTAATGAATGGGTAAAATTAGTTATTCCCACAGGAATCGGACTTGCCCGAAACTCCATAATAACCTGTGCTTGTGATGGTGCAATTGCGATTGGTGGGAAATATGGAACTCTATCAGAAATTGCCTATTGTTTTCAATTTGATAAACCTGTTTGTTCTCTTAACTCCTGGCCTGTTGAAGGTTTAAAACAGGTTTCTTCTCCAAAAGAAGCTATTGACTATATTTTAAAGGAGATTAATAATGATACATGTTGACATTACTGTTTCCGGTGTTGTTCAGGGAGTGGGATTTAGATATTTTACGATAGACAGAGCTGGGAAATTTGGAATCAAAGGTTATGTAAAAAATCTTCCAAATGGAAATGTATATTGTGAAGCCGAAGGTACCGATGGTCTTATTCGTGATTTTATTAAACTTTTGAATATCGGTCCGTCTATGTCACGTGTTACCAATGTAAATGTTTATGAAGCAAAAGAATTGAAAAATTATAAAGATTTTAAGGTGCGATATTGAAAAATCTAAAGATTGGTTTGGGTCAAATAAATTCAATAATTGGTGATTTTGAAGGAAATTTCAAGATTATCAGTGAATATATTAAGAAAGCGATTGAATCTGAAGTCGAAATAATGGTTTTCCCTGAACTGACAATTTCCGGATATCCTCCACAGGATTTAATTTACAGAGAAAATTTTGTGCAAAAAAACAGAGAATATCTGAACAGGATAGCAGGACAAATTCCGAACAATATAATTGTCATAATAGGTTTTATTGATGAGAAAAATGGAAAATTATTTAATAGTGCTGCGGTTCTTCATGATAAAACTATAGTTGATGTTCGATATAAAACACTACTTCCTAATTATGATGTATTTGATGAAAAGAGATATTTTACTCCTGCACCGGAAATTAGACCAATCCCTGTTAAGTTTAATAATCGTGAATTTAATCTGGGATTGCAGATTTGTGAAGATCTATGGGACGGAGACAGTGATATAAAAATTACAGATCAATTGGTGGAAAAAGGTGCGGATATAATTGTTAATCTTTCTGCATCACCTTTTGAAAAGGAAAAAAGAAATGTTAGGAATCAGTTGGTTTTTGATCAGGTGAAAAAACATAGAAAACCATTTATTCTCGTAAATTATGCAGGTGCTCAGGATGAAATTATTTTTGATGGAAATTCAATTGCTTGTGATGGCAACGGGAATGTTGTCTGTGTTGGTGATGAATTTAAAGATAGTTTTTATATTGGCGAATTAAACACAGAAAATCCAAAATCCTTAAATATTACTAAAATTCCGGTTGAAGAGAGTATTTTTAATGCACTAGTTTTAGGTGTACGTGATTATTTTGCCAAAACCGGATTTACAAAAGCAGTTCTCGGATTAAGTGGTGGAATTGATTCTGCACTCGTCGCAGCAGTAGCAGCCAAAGCTCTTGGAGCAGAAAATCTTACTTGTATTGCAATGCCCTCAAAATATACTTCTGACATGAGTAATAATGATGCAAAAAAACTGGCTGAAAACCTGGGAACTAATTTTGAAGTAATTGCAATAGAAGAACTTGCTTTGACTTTTCAGAAAAATTTAGATTCAATATTCGGAAATAGAGAATCTGACATTACTGAAGAAAATATCCAGTCAAGAATTCGTGGAAATTTGTTAATGGCTGTGGCCAATAAATTCGGATCACTTGTCTTAAATACCGGAAATAAAACTGAACTTGCTCTTGGATATTGTACAATGTATGGCGATATGGCAGGTGCAGTTGGTGTGATTGCTGATTTGAATAAAACTGAGGTTTATGCGGTATCAAAATATATTAACACCAAAGCAGATAAAGACCTTATTCCTCAAAGGATTATAGATCGTCCACCATCAGCAGAATTAAAGTCTGAGCAGATTGATCCTTTTGATTATGATATTGTTAGTCCAATTGTTGATTTGATTATTAATGATGGTACAAGCAAAGAGTCATTATTGAAAATTGGATATCCCAAAGATGTGATCGATGATTGTATGAGGAGAATCAGAATAAACGAATATAAACGAAAACAGGCACCACCAGCATTAAAAGTTAGTAAAAAAGCTTTCGGGATTGGGAGAAGATATCCGATTGTGAACAAGTATTAATTTTTTAATGTTTTTTTTGATTTATAAATATTAATGTTTGTTTTTTTATGTTATTTTTCGAGGCATAAAAATTGTGGAATCAATGACAGCAATTGACGACAAAGTCAGATGACCACAAATGACAAAATAGGGAGTTTATAATGTTAAAAAAATATTTTACTCTAGGTGCATCAGGAATTATAATGCTATGCATAGGTGGTGTTTATGCCTGGAGTATTTTTGTTTCACCACTTAAAACAGTTTATCACTTAACAACTGTACAAACTCAGATGGTCTTTGGATTAACTATTGGTGTTTTTACAATATCTATGATATTTGCCGGTAAAATAGAAAAAAAATATAATGCAAGAATCACTGCATTTATTGGTATGATTCTTTTTGTAATCGGTTATCTTTTGGCTTCAATATCTCGCGGGAATATAGTTGTAATTCTTATTGGTATTGGTTTATTTTCCGGAGCAGGCATAGGTTTTTGTTACCTCACAACCCTTGTCACGCCGGTTAAATGGTTTCCAAATAAAAAGGGACTCATTACCGGTTTATCTGTAGCTGGTTTTGGTAGTGGTGCTATTTTACTTTCAAATATTGTTGAATTCCTTTTGATTAAAAATATAGATGTTCTGGATATTTTTAAATTGCTTGGTTTAGTATATGGTTTAATAATTTTAATCAGTCTTTTATTTTTATTTGAACCACCAAAAACAGAGAATAGCAAGAACATATCTGAGAACTCTTTCTCTGATTTATTGAAAGATAGAACTTTATTGGGACTGTTCTTTGGAATGTTTGCAGGTACATTTGCAGGATTGATGGTGGTAGGAAATCTTAAACCAATTGGGTTGATAAACGGTATTCCTGAATATATGGCAACTTTAGGTATAACTTTTTTGGCTTTAGGCAATATGTTTGGAAGAGTTATGTGGGGATACTTATCTGATAAACTGAAAGGAAGAACTGCTATTATTTTAGCACTCCTTTTATTATCAATTTCAACCTTGGCTTTGTTAACAATCAGTTTGCATGGTATTCTTTTTCTGATAATTACATTTGCAATAGGCATAGGTTTTGGTGCAAACTTTGTATTATTTGCTAAAGAAGTTTCTAACATTTACGGAATTGATAATTTTGGATTGATATATCCTTATATATTTCTTGCTTATGGATTGGCAGGGCTTACTGGTCCAACAATAGGCGGTGAACTTTTTGATTTAACTCAAACTTATACACCTTCCATTATTGTCTCATCTATAATTTGTGCAATGGGAATTTTTGGTTACAACTTTTTTATTAAGAAAAAAGTATCCGGTATTCAGCATTAAGTATCAAATATAACTGCTGATGTATATCCCACAACCTGATTTTTATCCCCGGAAGTATCCCCGGAGTTTCTATAATTAAGTGTTTTGCATTTCGGATTACCTGAAAGTTCAGCATATTTCATTAATATGAAAATTGGGGCAATACCGCAGGCTTCGAGGCTTTGATCTTTTATCCC
>JAOZSG010000391.1 GCA_029939785.1 Fidelibacterota bacterium
TAAAATTCATGAATATCAATCCAAAGATATCCTAAAAAAATTTAATATTGCAATACCCTATGGAAAAGTCGGATTTTCAAAGCCAGAGATTCTTCAAAATGCAACAAAAATTGGTTATCCAAATGTAATGAAAGCCCAGATACATGCCGGTGGAAGAGGAAAAGCCGGTGGTGTAAAAGTCATCAAATCCCACAAAGAAGCAGTAGAATTTGTAGATAACATATTTGGAAAACCTTTAGTTACAAAACAAACAGGGTCAGCAGGTCAGATTGTTAGTAGAATCGATGTTCAGGAAACCATTGACATTAAACAGGAATTATATGTCAGCATACTGGTTGATCGCGAAAAAGAATGTCCGGTTCTCATGGCATCTCTGGAAGGTGGCGTAGAAATTGAAACAGTTGCTGCAGAAACGCCGGATAAAATTTTTTATGAATATGGTGATCCACACCTTGGTTTCCAAAGTTTTCAATTTAGACGTATGGCATTTAATCTGGGATTTAAAGGTGAATTATTCAAAGAAGCCCTGATATTCCTCACTAATCTGACAAAAGCCTTTTATGCTACCGATGCATCATTAATCGAAAACAATCCTCTTGTAATTACTAATGATGATAAACTGATTGCTCTTGATGCAAAAATCAGTTTTGATGACAATGCTCTTTTCAGGCACAAAGCATTTCTGGAACTCGAAGATAAGGCAGAAAAAGATCCACTCGAGATTGAAGCAGAAAAACATCATTTAAATTACATAAGATTATCAGGCAATGTTGCATGTATGGTAAATGGTGCAGGACTGGCAATGGCTACGATGGATATCATAAAACATTTTGGAGGTGAACCTGCAAATTTTCTTGATGTTGGCGGAATAGCCTCCTCAGAAACCGTAGCAAATGGATTTAAAGTATTATTATCAGATAAAAATGTTAAGGTAGTGCTGATAAATATATTCGGTGGAATTGTAAGATGTGATAGAGTTGCATCAGGAATTTTAGAAGCACTCAAAACATTAGATATAAAAATCCCTATTTTCATTCGATTAGAAGGAACGAATGCAGAAATGGCAACTCATATTCTCAATCAATCAACATTAGAATTTAATGTAGCAGGCGATTTTAAAGAAGCTGCAAAGTTGGCAGTTGAAGCCGCAAATAAATAAAAGGTAGTCATGAGTATATTAATTAATGAAGATACAAGAGTTTTAGTACAAGGAATCACAGGTAGAGAAGGCTCTTTTCATACTTCCAAAATGATAGAATACGGAACAAAGGTCGTTGGAGGTATTACTCCGGGAAAAGGTGGTGAACAATCAATTCATAATTTACCAATATATAATTCATTCAGCATTGCAAAAAATGAAACAAATGCAAATGCAAGTGTACTATTTGTTCCTCCCAGATTTGCTTTGGATGCAGCATTAGAGGCAATTGAAGCATAAATTGAATTACTTATCTGTATTACAGAAGGAATTCCAACTCTTGATATGGTTAAAATTAAAGCAGCATTAAAAAACAGTAATACAAGAATGATTGGTCCAAACTGTCCAGGAGTTATTTCACCCGGGAAATCAAAAATTGGTATTATGCCTGGTTTCATTCATAAACAGGGAAATATAGGAATTATATCACGAAGCGGTACCTTAACCTATGAAGCAGTTTCACAAGTCTGTAGTGTTGGAATGGGGCAATCAACATGTATTGGTATTGGTGGCGACCCGATTATTGGCACCGGTTATATTGAATTGCTAAATTTATTTGAACAAGATGATGAAACCGAGGCAGTTATAATGATTGGCGAAATCGGTGGAAATGCAGAAGAAAAAGCTGCCGAATTTATAAAAACCAATATGACCAAGCCTGTTATAGCTTTTATCGCAGGAGCAACTGCTCCAAAAGGTAGAAGAATGGGACATGCCGGAGCAATTATTTCCGGTGGCAAAGGAACTGCTGAAGAAAAGAAAAAAGTATTAATTGAATCAGGAATTGCGATTGCAGAAAGTCCTGCTGATATTGGTGTAACTGTGAAGGAAATATTACAAAAAAAATAATAACATAATTGAACTAGATTTTTATAATAAATGTATGAGGGAGAGATATTTTGAATAAAATCAGTACAAAGACAATCACAGAAATTGTTAAACAGCTATGCATAGATTCAAACCTTTATATTGGTGATGATATAGTTGCCAAAATAAAAGAATTCAAACAAAAAGAAGAATCTCCAGCCGCAAAAAATATATTAGATATCATTTTGGAAAATCATAAAATAGCAGCACAGGAAAAAATGCCTCTTTGTCAGGATACAGGTATAGCAATATTTTTTCTTGAATTAGGACAGGAAGTTTCTATCGTTGATGGGTATCTTGTCGATGCAATAAATGAAGGAGTACGTCAGGGCTATAAAGATGGCTACCTCAGAAAATCCATGGTTGACGATCCAATAATTGATCGAAAAAATACAAAAGATAACACACCTGCAATAATTTATACAGATATAGTTCCCGGAGATTCACTCAAAATAACAATAGCCCCCAAAGGTGGTGGTGCTGAAAATATGAGCGAAGTAAAAATGATGAAAGCTGCTGATGGAATAGAAGGTGTTAAAGAATTTGTAATTGATCGGGTTCGCAGATCAGGAGGCAATCCATGTCCTCCAATAATTGTAGGAGTAGGATTGGGTGGCAGTTTTGAGCAGAGTGCATTATTAGCAAAAAAATCTCTTTTAATGTCATTAACAGAAAGAAATCCAGTAGAAAAATGGGCAAAAGTTGAAGATGAATTACTGGAATCTATAAACAATCTTGGAATTGGTCCGCAAGGTCTTGGTGGAAGAACAACAGCTCTTGCAGTAAATATTCTATCAAAACCATGTCATATAGCTTCAATGCCGGTTGCGGTAAATATTCAGTGCCATTGTCACAGACATAAAACAATTAC
>JAOZSG010000392.1 GCA_029939785.1 Fidelibacterota bacterium
ATTACTTTATGGCTGGACATTTTTTTAATTTTATTCTTTAATAATTTATTTTCATTGGATACTTCCTGAAACTGCCGGATGTGATTTATGATTTGTAAAAGTTGATCAGGTTCAAAGGGTTTGGTAAGATAATCATATGCACCAAGTTTTAATGATTCTATTGCAGTTTCAACTGTTGCAAATGCCGTAATAACAATAACTGCACAATGCGGTTGTATTTCACGTACTTTTCTAAGAATATCCATGCCACTGGTTTTGGGTAATCGTAAATCAGTAATTACAATATTCCATTTTTTCTTATTGAGTTGATGTAGGCCTTGTATTCCTGTCTCACAAAGTTCAACATCATTACCCTGTTTACGGAGTAAATTGCCTAAGGATATTCTGGTTAGTTTTTCATCTTCAATCAATAGTATATTCATAATTTCTTTCTATTGGCAATGTTATTGTAAATACGGTTTTAGTTCCCGGCTCACTCTCAACTTCAAATTTACCATTATGTGCATCAATAATTCCCAGACTTACAGAAAGTCCAAGTCCAGTACCTTCTCCCGGGTCTTTAGTAGTATAAAATGGATCAAAAATATCTTGTTGCTGTTCTTCGGGTATTCCTTCTCCATCATCTTCGACAGTAAAATAAATCGATTTTTCATCAACAATTCCAGTTTGAATTATAATATTTCCTTCATCACTGATAGCGTCGTAACTATTGAGTAACAAATTCATCACAACTTCCTGAATTAAATCATGATCAGCAGTAATTAATGGAAGATCATGTTTTAATTTTTTGTGGATTGAAACTCCTTTTTTTTCCATTTGATATGAAAGTAAATGTAAAACGGTTTCAATCAATGTGTTTAAATTTACTGGTATTATATTTGGTTTTGAATGTCGCGAAAACCCTAATAATTTTTTTACAACAGACTCAATATGCCCCACACCTTCATTGATAAGATTAATATATTCATTTCGCAATTTTTTATTTTTGGGTTCCTGTTCGATAGAGTATAAACAGTTCCTGATTCCATTTAATGGATTATTTATTTCATGAGCAACACCTGCTGCAAGTCTTCCAATAGATGCAAGCTTTTCTGCTCGAAAAACCTGGCTTTGAGAATCCAATAATTGCATGTGAGATTGAGACAGTCGTAATTCTAATGCTTTGAAATGATGAGTTAGATATCCGATTTCATCATTTTTTATTTCTTTGTCCTGAAATTCATCAGAATCAAGATCAATTTTATCAATATTAGATACTAAATCATGTAAAGAGTTAGTCATTTTTCCAATTAGATAATATATCACAGAGAGAGTAATTATTATTACAATAAGTGTAAAAATATGCATCCAAATAAACAACATCCTGATTTCTTTTCGGATCGGTTCCGCATCTATTGCAATACGCAAATTCCCCCACCGTTTTCCTGCTATTTTCAGAGGTTGAGCAACTTCGATTATCCAATCGAATTTTGGATGTTTATAAATCATGGAAATCATGGAATTATTTTTGTTCTGCAATTTTGCAATTGTATCAGTTACTATTTGATTGTATTGAGTTATATCATTATGAACAATCACCTGATTTTCATCATTTGTTACCATGATATAACTTATATGTTCAACTGTTTTTGAAAAGTCTTGAATTTGTGCTCTGAGTTGTGGCTCATAATTTTCATTGTCGTTTTCAAGATAAATCATAGCATCAAGAATAGGAATGGAGAATGCTTTGGTTAATTCCTGTGTATTCTGAAGTTGATGATGAAGTATTAATTTTTGCCAATGAAATGTAATATATAGTGAAATACCAAACATTAGAATGGTTATTAGACTACCCACGGACAATATTATTTTTGCTTTAAGAGAATATGGAAAAAATCTAATTAGTTTCATTTTTCAATACTCCCTGATTCAAGCAGTTTTACTAATGGATTATAATCGTTATAGTTTGCTTTTATAAAACCATGTGATAATTCCATATCCCAATTTTTCATTATTTGTTTTTGTTTTTTATCTTTTGGGTTAATCGTAAGAAATGCATTGGTAATGGCAGAAACAATTTCGGCATTAGAATTTAACCCTACTACTATAGGAGAGCCGGGGACAGGATCTGATAACGCAAAAATACGAATACCCTTATCAATAAATTCTCGGGCAACACGGTCTTTGACAACTCCCGCATCAAAATTTCCTCGTAATATCTGACGAATTACCATATGATGATAGGGGAAATGATGAATTGCAGATAAATCTGATTTTGTAAGATTATTACGGCGTAATTCATACATTGGCAACCAATTACCAGAAAAAGCCTGTGTTGATGGGAGTGCTAGTTTTTTTCCTCGTAAGTCATTGAAAGAGAATATAGAGCTGGTATCAGTTGTCACAAGTGCTGAGTTAAAAAATGGAGTTCCACCTTCATTTAAAGGTTTAAGAATACATTTAAGATTGTATTTATCTCGGGTTGTGACATAAATAAAAGTGCCAAGAAAGGCTGCTTCAACTTCATTATTTGCAACCATAGAAGCAGTTTCTTCATAACTATTACTTAATTTTAATTTGAAATGATATTTTGTATTTTGGGATAGATAATCCATTACCGGCTGATATCCTCTGTAAATAATGTGTGGGCTAAATCTGGACACAACACCAAAATAGACTATTTGTTTGTCTTTATTTTGTGATATTGACAATGAATCATTTGGATTTTCTATGATTAATGTATTAATGTCTAAAGCTCGCTTATATGCATTAATATCTACAAACAGCAAAAATATAAGAATCATTAATAAAAATGTAATTTGTAAAATACGTATCATTATAGGCTCATGTTTTTTAGATTTTTCTATTAGTCTTATGATTTTATCAATTATTATACCGCAAAATTACAGTAAAAATTCTTATTAGTTTATATTTTTGTAAAACAATATGTTG
>JAOZSG010000085.1 GCA_029939785.1 Fidelibacterota bacterium
GCCTTAAAAGGCGTGGCAATTCAAATCTCCATTTAGATATACAAATGTTAAAAAAATCTAATGTACATTACAAAATTCTTTATGTTGATAACATTGGTCAAAAGCCTAGTTTAGCAACAAAGTATGCAAATGACGCAAAGGCCTGCACAAATTAATTGTATTTTAAAACTATAGTCTCTGCGATCTTTGCCAGTCAAAGGCCGGATTTTCAACGATCTCTGCTGTGCTGTGCGAAACATCGTGAAGCATGGTGTTAAAAAATACTTTTTGCGATTTCATCACTTTCATATTCTTTTAAATTCATATTTTTTCACAGAAACATAATAAGCACCACATAAATCTTTGCCCTGATCGTCCAGGAACCAGGTTTTCAATTTAGTTTTCCCGGATTTTAGTTTCATGGTAAAAGTTACTGCTTTATCATCTTTTGTCACCGGACATGATTGATCAATATCAGCGATTTTTATCCTGGCACTGACAATAGGCAATGCCTTTCCCTGAGTATTAAACTGCTCTTTTCGTGCTGAGCCGGATATGGTCACATCAGCCTCTTTGGGCCAGCGACGTAATGTAAATTCATATTCACCTGACTTTTCTACAAATATATTCCATAATCCATTTTTACCACCTTGTAATTGCCAAAAATTATCAGCGTATTCTCCATCCCAATCACAGGATGTCAGATTTACAGGATTTTCCTTTTCAGAACCTATTGAAATAGCACACAAGTCATTTCGTAATGGTTCCACCTCTGACCACCACTTTTCATAATGATCACTCATTTTTTTCACAACATCCGGATGTTTGCTGAAAACATTATTTTTCTGCCCCGGATCTGATTCGATATTGTACAATTCTTTCCCCAATACCAAACGCCATTTATTCCACATCACTGTACTTTCCCATTTTCCTGTCGGACCACTAACATGATAATCGTATTGTACTACCAGAATACGTTCTGAAAGAGAAGTCTGTTTATCATTAAGAATTCCTGCGAGACTGATACCATCCATTTCTATTGGTTTCTGTGGGTTGATATTGCTTAGTTCCATTAATGTAGGAAAAATATCCTGTCCCTGTGTCAATTCATGAATATCTCTTGGTGTACCCAAATTACCTTTTGGCCAACGTATAAAAAAGGGTACACGATGTCCGCCATCATATAGCTCGGTTTTATGTCCACGCATTCCGGCATTAAAAACTTTATGTCCCAGTTTAGTACCATTATCAGTCATGAATATCAGAATTGTATTATCCTCTAAACCCGTCTCTTTTAACATTTTGTGGAGCCGCCCCATATTCTCATCTATATTACTAATCATACCGAAAAAGTTCTTCTCCTTAGGATAATCGGCATAAGGTTTACTGTACTTTTCAGCCACCCAATGTGGACTATGTGGTGCATTAGTCGGCAGATACACAAAAAATGGTATATTTCTCTTATGCTGTTCTTTCATCCATTTCATTGCCTCATCAAACCATACATCAGTACAATAGCCTTCAAAATCTTCCAAAACATCGTTATGTATGTATTTATCAGAAAAATAATCATTTGTCCAATAATCAGGAATCGAAGTAATACCCCAGGCCGGATGATAAACAGTATTCTGAAAACCTCTATCCTGTGGTCTATATGGATAGTTGTCGCCCAGATGCCATTTTCCAAAAAGACCGGTACTATATCCGTTTTCTGAAAACACATCAGCAATCGTTGGTATTCCGGGACGAATCAGTGAACGACCCCGACTAACACAGGTTGCACCATTTCGTAAGGCATCCACTCCTGTCATTATTTGACCTCGTGAAGGTGTACACATAGAAGCAACATGAAAATCAGTAAAACGAATACTTTCTTCATGAAGTTTATCCAAATTTGGAGTTTTCAAAACAGGATTCCCATGACAGGAAAGATCTCCATAGCCCTGATCATCGGTCAGAACAATCACAATATTAGGAGATTTTTTCATGCTTTTTGCACAATTCAATAAACCGGTTCCCGTAGATAAAGTAATTGCTGAAATACCTAAACCAATTTTTTTGATAAATTCACGACGATTTTTTTTGTTTTTCAACATTTTTTTATCCTTATTTTTAGACAGGATTTACTGGATAAATATAATTAGTTGTCCTGTTTATCCTGTCTATATTTTTTCTTTCATTTTTTCATATCCGCCAGCTGGCGGATGACACTACCTCTGTATGTATTTAAATAATCTGTAAGTTTAGTTTTTCATTAATTTATTAAACTTTTGATACTACTTTTTTATAAATAATTAATAAACTTATCAAAATAATCACAACTGATATGACAATCAGATAATAGAAAAATCTCATAGTATCCGGCTGATCATCAACCACATATAAAGGATCATTTCGTCTATTTATTTTGGACTTTTCTGATTGACTATATATTGTCGTAGCAGACTGGCCGGATAATCCTTTTCGTAAAATCCGACTCATTTCTAATTTCACCATAGGATTTTCCGGATCATAACCAAGGTTTTTTACCAAATCTCTATGTCTTTTTTCGTCCCATTTTACCAAAAGCCTGGTTCCCTTCATTACATCCATATCCAGACCACATTCACAATCCTGACCAATTATATATAAAATATTTGATAGATTTGTCTTAGTGATTTCCTTGTCTTTTAGTAATGGTCCAAACCAACGGGTTTTGCCATAAATAATCGCCGCATATCCGTGCTTGATTTTCTGACCATTTAAACCTAAACTCCATAATAACAACTTCTCTTCATCAAAAGACTTCCGTTTAAGAACAATTAATTCAGGTGCGTGTTTTATAATTTTTGGCATAAATTTCATCTGTGTTTGAATAGTATGAATCGCCTGTTTAGCCTTTTTCAGAATTCTTTGATTTTCCTGCTTATCAATGCCTTCAATTATTAAAATTACGCCGTAAGTTTTTATTACTTTTTTAATAATTTCATTTCGTATTGGTGACTCTACTATGCTTTTAATAACAGGTTCACATTTATCCATATATGATGGTGTGATTATAGGAAATGGGATTTCAATTACGTGACTATCAGGCGAGACAATAATCCCAAATGGGAAAGAATCAATATTGAGTTGATTAATATAATGTAAAGCAGAATGATCGTTTTGTGTTTCAATATTGATAATCTCATAATTAATATTACAATTATTAAAAATAGTTAAACATGCTTTGTCTAAGTCTTTAACTATATTTTCTGATGTAATTTGATTTACAAATCCATAAAAACGATAGTGATTTGTCTCAAAATCTGCAAAACCAGTTTCTCTGACATTGTACTGACAAGCCAACAGATTATAAGGAAATAAACTAATCACAAGGATTAAACCTGTTATCATTTTCTTAATTGTACTCATATTCATTTCTATCTAATCAGTTTATAAAAAAACACGCTGGCAGGAATTTCCTGTTTTTCAATTCCAGGTCCTTTCCAACTTAACTGAAGTTTTCTACCTCCACCAACTTCATAATATTTTACTTGTACTGGAACTTTTCCGGCACGCAAAAACAGAGTTTTCTCTTTTTCAGTCGGTCCATGTTTACCATCATGGTTAATTGTTTCAAATCCGTTAATATAAAGGCCACTTCCATCATCTGATTTCAAATAAAAAGTATATTCCCCATCTTTCAGAATATCGAGATATCCATTGAATTTGAGTCCAAATTTCATGTCTTCTATTTCTGATATATCCAGCGAAACAGTGGATATTACTCCTGATGTATTAGCTTTATGTTTTCCTACCTCGGTAAACGACTGAAATACCTGTTCATAATAACTGTAATTCAATCCTTTTTTTAAACCATCAATCAAATCAGTATCACTATAATCCAGTTTTTTTACATCTGTAATAATACACAGGCTTTGAACCATGCTATTTCTAAAAGTCCTCATTTTTATTTTAGTAGTTCTATCAATCTTAATTGGTTTTGTATATATTTTTGAATTAAGGTTCGGATCACTCCCATCAAGTGTATATCGAATATCTGCACCTTTTGGATCACTTGTAAGTGTCACCAAGGTTGAACCAAAGAAATACTCATCAGAAAGTAAATATGGTGTTGGAATAGTTGATTCACCACCAAAACAGACAACAGTACCATTTTCAAGAGATACGATAATTCGTCCATCTCTGCCGACTGCTAATCCCCATGGAACAGGTGGAGATTCCAAAGGTTGAGACCAGCGAAGCTTGCCATCAGTCAGATTGATCACCTGAATCTCAGTTTCCAATGCAATTACAACAGCATCATTACAAACAGATATTGCAATACTATTTTCACATGGAAATTCCCAAATAGGTTCGCCGGAAATATCCAGATGTCCCCATACTGGAATCCTTCCACTTATATCTGAATCATCATTTACAGAATTATTTAAAAGATCTTTATTGATTTGCGGATAGCATGAAACCAGACGATTGTTAGTCCAGAGAATATCCTTTTTACCAACTGAAGCAATAAGCATCTTTGCTTTAACTGATTCATCATAAACAGGATTATGAGGATCACTATAAAATGGTTTACCACTAACTACAACCTTATCACCAATTTTAAAAAGCTCACTACCACGAGGATCTGTTGATTCACATTTTTTTAATGGCTCAGGATCGTTTAAACATTTTCCATTGGAAGCATCATAAATTGCAGGTGAAACTGAAGTACCACCCGGCATATAAAGTTTTCCATCATTCAATAACAAGTGTCCCTGAACACTTACACCTGTATGAGCTTCCTTGTCAAGATGTCCACTTGAATTATTCTGCCATTTAATTTCTCCGGTTACAGCATCTAATGCGTAAACATGTGTACCATCGTAATTTACAATACCTGCGGCAACATAAACGATTCCATCTTCTACCAATATTCCACTGGCTGCCGGCCAGGTAGAAACCAAAGATCCATAAATAGGTATTTTCCGTTCTTCAGGTGCTACGCGAAATCGCCATATCAGGTCTCCGGATCGTGCATCAAAATTATACACCCAGCCATCTCCGGAACCAACAAAAAGTTGATTTTGCCATACTGTAGGTGGTATTCGGACTGCTCCACCGGTATATGCTTTCCAGAGAACTTTGCCGGTTTGCGAATTAATTGCCCTGACAATTCCATCACTACCACTATAAAAAGCGATACCATCAACAATAACAGGAGGAGTTATATAACTGGAATATTTATGTCCCAAAATATCAGTGGCAGTTGCCCATAAATTCTTTGATCGAAATTGCCAAAGTAATTTTCCGGCAGTACTAATTGTGGCTTTGCTGGTAACACTACCCTGATTATCTTTTCGAAAAGTAGGCCAATCTGAATCAGATGCAAGTAATGATGGAATCTTGGATTCTACCGGTCTTCCCATTTCCAGTCGTTGTGCTTTGGTTGCTGCTGAATTGAACTGAAAATCACCTGCTGAACCTACACTGATAATTCCATAAATTGAAAGTTGACAATCACAAACAGTAGGCCACCAATAAAGCATTCCATTGGCAATAGTTACCCCATTGTGACAATCCGGACGCATAGGCGAAATCCAGCGTGGGAGTTCATCATCAAGATCAAAACGAACAGTTCCACCTCTTGCTCTATAAAAGATAGCATCACTGGAAGCATTAGGACGTGTACATGCACGTCTATCGGTCGGTAACTCGGCCAGAATTTCTCCGGTTAGCGGATCAAACTTTTTGCTTATTTTATCACCTTGCCCACTGATTGCATATAAACCATCATCCCTTAAAATTAATTGAAAATTATCATAAGAATTTTCCCATAAAACAGAACCGTCTTTGGTTGAAACTGCAAGTAATTTTCTAATTTGTGGTCCGGCAAAATACAATGCATCATCACTGCACATTAGATAATTCCTGGTACGCCAATTGGTTTGATACCCCTGTCGATCCAGATATTCACCTATAGAATTAAATAATTCCGGTGCATTTTCAATCGTCTTACGCCAAATTTCTTTTCCATTTTTTGCATTCAGGCATGCAAGAAACTCACCGAATCGAAATACATATATCTTTCCATTTTTCATGCATAAAGCTCTACTGTCGATTGGCTTTTCCTCATGATGACTCCATAATACTTTTTTGGTTTTGGGATCAATTGCCAATAAATTACGCCCAAAGCCCCAAGGATTATTATTCTGATTATATCCCTTTGAAATCGGATACCATGGCCATCCATGCTTTTCTCTACGCCAACGCATGGTTGGATCCTTGTGTTCCTGCTCACCGACTAATGCAAAAAGAACATCATTTTCCATGCCCATCCATTTCCAATATGTTCCACCTGCAATATTTGAGGGAGGAATTATTTCATCAACTAACTGACCGGTAACAGTATTTATTACTTTACATGATTTATCATCGCCCAAATAAAGCCGGTCAGGAGTAGCAATAATAATATTTCGATGCAATACCAAACCTGAAGGTAAATTTCTCTTCCATAATAACGTACCATTAAAACCATTCAATCCAATAAGAGTATTTAACTGTGCTTCTTCACGCTCATGAAAAGCAATATTTCCAAAAGCCTTGAAAACTCTGCCGGCAGAAGCAACAGCAACTGATGTCATTGGTCCATAGTAGGGTTCAGACATAAACTGTGTCAGATAAGGAGCTCGGATTATTTTATCATTTGATTGTGTATTATTATCCGGATTATGATAAGGATGACTCCAATCGTCCATACCTTCCGGAAAAGGTTTAATCCATTCCTGCTGATCAATTATAGCTTTTCCATCAGGACATAAAACCCGCATTATTTCTTTCCTGCTAAATTTGGAAAGATTATTTAATCCAATAACACAATCAGCTAAATTATCAGCTAAATGAATTTTTTCTGTTCCACCTTGCTCTACATAAATACGAGTTCCATATAATCCTGCTATATCCGCAAGATTTCGTAATGTCTCAACATTCTTTTCATCTGTTAATTGTGTATAAATAAGTAATTCACTTTTTTTTGCCAGTTCAAGAATAAACTGTCCTGTTGTATCACCCAAAACAACACAAATCCCACGCGAAACACCTATTTTTTTTAATATCGTCTCAGATAATTCTGAAGCACTATTTTTAGATCCTAAACTTTCAGTTTTTTGCTGACAACTTATTGCCATTACAATCATTACAAAAAACAAAATCAATAGTCTAAAATTAAAAAGTTTCATTGCCTGTTTTTTTCTAAACATCCTCGTTCTCCTATAAAATATTCTATTAAAATCTTATATTTTTAAAGGTAATTTCAAACTATCACCAGTTTTCAACTGCCATTTTTTAATCTTTCCAAGAAGTTTATTCATAGTCTCTTTATATGTTATATTTTTTGCCAGGTTATGTCTCTCCTGTGGATCATTATTCAGATTAAACAATTCATGTTCATGCGTTACAGGACTGACAGTAAATCTCCAACCATCGTTTGTTACAATTGTTCGCAACTCTTCATTATGACATTCTATCCACTCATCTTCACCACCTGCCATGTCAGTTTTCCATTTGATTGAGTGTAATCCTTCTGTTTTTTGGACATTTCTCCAATACTCCTGTGTATCATTCCACTGAAGAAATACATCATCCGTCAAAGTAATATCAGATTCCTTAAGTTTTGGATACAAACTTTTCCCATGCAAGTGATCCGGAATATCAAAACCCATAGCATCAAGTAAAGTTGGAACCATATCAATATTACTTGATAAACCCTTCACTCTATAAGATTTGGTCTGCTCTGGTAAGTGCAACAGATATGGAACAGTTGCTGACTCTTTATAAAATAGTGTTTTATGAGCTAATTTATGACTTCCCATCATATCACCATGGTCAGATGTGAATACAATTATTGTATTTTCGTCTAATCCATTATCTTTTAGACTTTGTAATATTTTTCCTACATTGCGATCAACCAAAGTACATAATCCACGATATGCGGCAATTAATTGTCTCCAACCTGCTTCCGTGGACAAATCATACTGTTCGTCACCATTTCTTCGGAAACCCTCTGCCAAAATGCGTACTCTTAAAATATCATCATCTGATATTTCATGATCAAAATTATCCGGCAAATCAATTTTATCAGGATCATATAAATCTGTCAAAGGTCCATGAAATGGCATGTGCGGCTCTAAAAAATTAACATAAAGGATAAAAGGGTTGTCCTTATTCTTTGTTATAAAATCACTTGCAGTCTCACCTAAAAAAGATGCTTTTGTATATTTTTCCGGCAGATGTGCCGCATCCGACCTTAGAAATTTATTTTTTTTACTGTCAGGTTTAAATCCTTTTTTCACCAACCAATGATGATATGGACTACGTTCATCTTTTGAGTTTCCTTCCGAATAGTGGTCAGTATAAAAATCTTCTATCCCAACCCAGTCATCAAAACCATGCTGTGAAAAAATCTCATCTCCCAGATGCCATTTACCCTGATATCCTGTTTTATATTTTTTCCGCATATTTTCAGGCAATAATTCAGGCAAACATTTACAATCCTTATCCAATGGAGCATTATTCATAAAAGCACCTGTGGCTGTCGGAATTAATCCTGTAACAATACTAGCCCTGCTTGGAGTACATACAGGACTTGTAACATAGCAATTTTCAAAGACATAACTTTTTTCTGCCAAAGAATTTATATTTGGCATTATAACTGATTTACTACCATAAGCAGATAAAGTATCAGCCCTTTGTTCGTCTGTAAAAATAAAAAGCAAATTAGGTGCTTTTTTATTTTTAGATTTTTTTTGTTTCTTCTTATTTAAACCTAGAAATGGCAACCCTGCTGTCATTGCTGTTCCAGTTTTTATAAATTCTCTTCGTTTCATTAGGATCTCCGTTTTTTCTATGTATTTGAAAGTCATAAATCAAAAATTGTCATAATTGCATCAATTTCGTTTTGACGCATCACATCACACACTGAGTCTAAGTGCGATTGTTATACACCTTTTCCTTGTGCTAATCGCATTTTTATGTATTCTTCAGGAGTAGAAACAGCAATTTTTGCATTTTTATAATCTTTTAAATTTCTTGTTAATAAGATAGATATATCAGACAATAAGGCTGCATAGTATTGAATTGAATCTTCATAATCAGTAAAATTTGATTTCAATGATAAATCTATTATCTCCTCGGTTATAGGTACAACATTTACAAATTTTCTTAATTTTATAAGATTTTGTAATGCAATTTGTTTTGAAAGCTGTTTAGATAATATATAATGTATATTTGCAAAAATTACAGGTGAAGTATATGCTTTTATTTTGTTTCTATCTATTAATGAAAATACTTTATATGAATTTTCGTAAAAAGGTTGTCTCTTAGACAATAAATCTAAAATTACATCTGTGTCTAAAAATATTTTTTCCATCATGAATATTTTTCTATTATATGGTTTTTATAGTCTTCTTTATAATCGTAATCATTATCAAGTTTTATTATTCCGGATAATTCTTCTAACTCGTGAGATATTTTTATTTTCTCTTGTTGTTTATCTTCTAATTCCAAAACTTTAAAGAAATTTTGAACTAGAGAAGATAAACTTTGTTGCCTTTCTTTAGCATATTTCTTTGCAGTTTTTATTAATTCTTGTTCAATATTTAATGTTAATTTTGTATTCATTTTCTTCTCCTTTTTACGTACATATTTTAATTATTATTTACGTATAAATCAACAATCAGAAGAATTCATTTTATATCTTTGAATAGGAATCTCATTTCAACGGCAGGAATCAGCAAGGACAAAGGTTTCTTGATCGTTACGATAATCATTTTCTCCTTGCGATCATGCTCAATTGTTCGTTCCACCACCTGTCCCAGGGGATCAATCACCAGAGCTCCGCTGCCAAATTGTGCCACACCACCCGGGATCTTCATATCTCCTGCAGAATTATTGATCAGGATGTAGGATCGAGAATACGTCGCACGAGGAACGAAGTAAACCATCTTGGCCCGCGTCCATTCTTCAGCATCCTGTCCAAGTCCGAGGTCGTTCCCATGAGGATGATGAATCACATCTACCCTGGCTTCTTTCATGGCCTGGATTGTGCTTTCAAACCTTCCGTCAAAGCAGATGTTGATTCCAAACCGGAATTCTTTAATATCAAAGACAGAAAACTCCTTTCCGGATATAAAACCACATTGCTGTTCCCCATATGTTGTATGATTTTTCCGGTACTTGCCGATATACCCGTCCGGTCCGACTACTACCTGTGTTATGTAGAATTTATCATCCGCTCTCTCGGCCATCCCAATAGAAAGGTAAACATTACAGGATTGGGCAATTTTCTCAAGCTTTCTGGTCGAAGGACCAGGAATCTCCTCTGCAACATCCAGAATTTCTTTCCTTGTAGTGAAACTCATTAAGGCCAATTCGGGAAAACAGACTAATTCTGCACCGTTTTCGACAGCATCCTTTATAAGGGATTCAAAATGGCTGAGATTAGCTGCAACATCACAAAATTCACTATGTGAAGAGACTATTGCAACCGTAAGTGTCTTAATTTCGTTGTCTGATAAATCATCACCCGGTTTAGCTGCAATGAACAGAAAACATACGAAGATAACAAAAAAAAGCCTTGCATTGAGTTGTATGGATTTCATAATAATCATTCCTTATTTAATCGTCAGTGTCAAATATTATTAACTTAAATTATATAACTTTTTCGGATTGTCATAAAAGCATTGTTTCAATACTCTGACAGCTTCATTAAAATCAAATCTTCCTCTATGAATTTCTTCTGCGAATACTTCAGCAAAATCTTCTTTTGCCATTTGTAAATGACCAACGATTTTTTCTACCTGTGAAACACACTTATCAAATATCTTCTGATATAATCTAGGTTTGTTTCCAGCGGCAATCCTTGCTGATATTTCTTCGATAGTATCAACATTTTTTGATATACGTTTTTCTTCAGGAATTAAATGCTCATGGGCATCAATGATATCCATCGAATCCAATTCATGCATCAATTTACTGTAAGTTTTATTACTCACTAAGCGTCCATTCGCAAGCATCTGTAAATTGCTTATTCCCTTTTATTCCAATCACATTAATCTGATTACGACCTGGTG
>JAOZSG010000393.1 GCA_029939785.1 Fidelibacterota bacterium
GCATCAATTGACTGGACAATAAAAGAGAGTGTAAGAGCAAAATTGAAAGTAATAATAAAACGGACTTTGAGACAATTCGGATATCCGCCTGATATGCAAAAACTGGCAACAGAAACCGTATTGAAACAAGCGGAATTAATTGCAAACGAGATAACAAATGAATAAGCCTACCTGTCTGCATGCATCGCACAGGCAGACGCTAAAACCATACACATTACCAAATCACTCGAAATTCCCACCGCACGCCCCGCACGAATAAGTATGTCTTTACCAACACTAAGAAAGATGCTAAAAAAATAGAAAAAAAATGCTGAACATTCAATCGCGAGAGAAAAAGGACAGAGTGAATGATATATGAATTTTAAAACAAGAATTGCAAAAGTAGAACGAGATTACGAATTTGAAAAAGAATGATAATTCAAGAATTATTGCCCGTTTCAACATTTTTGCTTATATCAATTCAACTGCACAAAAAAGTAAATCAGAATATTAAATAATACTTTTTTTTAAAAAATTCAGGAATTATATTATAACACATTTTTTATACGGTAACACAGAAGAAAAGAGAATTATATGTTTAAGACAAAACTGACTGACGAAAAAATCAAATTAAAAATCGTTAAATTCATTAAAAATAATTTTCCATTAAATGACGAATTAAATGATGACGATTCATTTTTTGATAGTGGTATTATTGACTCTATTGGTGTTTTAGAATTAGTAGCATTTATTGAAAAAAAATTCAATGTTAAAATCGATGATGAAGAATTAATTCCTGACAATTTGGATTCTGTCAATAGAATTTTAAATTTCATAAAAGATAAATTATCTAAATCTGTTGAAGTAGTTTAGTCATTATTTACCTTTAAAAAATAAAAAAAGGGCTGATTATTCAGCCCTTTTTTTATACCTCATATTTAAATATAAATATTTATTTTAAGCCACGTTTTTCCAGTAACGCATTGGGTTCCGGCTCTCTACCACGAAATTTCACATACAAACCCATAGCATCTTCCGAACCACCTTTTTCAAGAATATTTTCACGATACAGTTTTGCTGTTTTTTGATCATATAAGTCACCGGTTTCTTTAAATGCCTGAAAACCATCTGTATCAAGTACACCAGACCAAATATAACTGTAATACCCTGAAGAATATCCACCTGCAAAGATATGCTGAAAATAAGTACTTTTATAACGCACAACTATTTCATCAATCATTCCAATTTTAGATAAAGATTCATTTTCAAATTTATTTACATCAATATTTGAATAATCTGTTTGCGTATGCCAATCCATATCAAGTAATGCAGCTGACATATATTCAACTGTAACAAAACCCATATTAAATGTGCCGGCTTTTTTAACTTTTTCCAATAAGTCATCAGGAATGGTTTCGCCAGTTTGATAATGTTTTGCAAAAAGTTTGATTACTTCTGGTTCAGCTGCCCAATTTTCCATAATTTGTGATGGAAATTCTACAAAATCTCTTGGTACAGCAGTACCGGAAACTCTCGGGTAATGACATTTTGAAAGTAAACCGTGAAGTCCATGACCAAACTCATGAAATAAGGTTTGAACCTGATCAATACTTAATAATGAAGGTTTATCACCACTTGGTTTTGCAAAATTACCTACATTATAAATAACCGGAGAAATAGCATTTCCCTGTATATTACTTTGTTTTCTAAAAGAATCCATCCATGCACCTCCACGCTTGCTAGCACGTGGAAAATAATCAGTATATAATACACCAATATGAGTTCCATCTTTTTCAAGTACTTCAAAGGCTTCTACATCCTCATGATATATAGGAATATTTTCAAGTTTTTTAAATGTAATTCCCCAAAGTTTTGTCGCAACATCAAAAGCACCTTGTCTAACATTTTCCATCTTGAAATATGGGCGAAGCATATTTTCATCAACACCATATTTTTCTTTTTTCAATTTTTCAGCATAAAACCACCAGTCCCATGCCTCCAATTTGAATTTTTCACCATCTTTGTAAATAAGTTGTTGTAAATCATAAACTTCAACTTTTGCTTTCTCTAAAGCAGGTTCCCAGATTTTCATTAACAATTCATTAACTTTTGCTGGAGTTTTTGCCATTGTATTTTCCAATACATAATCAGCATGAGTTTTATATCCCAGCATATTTGCTTTTTTAAGACGAAGTTCTAAAATTTTTCTGATAATCTCTTTATTATCAAATTCATTATTATTATTACCTTTATTAATATAACCTTTGAATAATTTTTCTCTAAGTTTACGGTTTTCAGAATATGTTAAAAATGGATATAAACTGGGACGATCAATAGTATAAACCCAACTATCAGTATATCCTCTTTCTTCTGCTGCTTCTTTTCCCATTAAAATTATTGATTCCGATAAACCTACAAGATCTTCTTTTTGGGTAATGACTAATTCAAATTTATTATTATCCGCAAGAACATTATCGCCAAATTTTAATGTTAATGAACTGAGCTCTTTGTTAATTCCCTTTACAATTTCTTTATCTTCATTTGATAATAAAGCACCCGATCTAACAAAATCTTTGTAATACTTATCCAAAACTGTCAATTCTTCAGCAGTAAGATTTTCATTTTCTTTATTATCATAAACGAACTTAATTTTTCCAAATAGTTTTTCATTTAGTGTAATTTCATCTTCATGCTGAGAAATTATTGGGGCAAGTGTCTCTGCGATTTTATTAAACTCATCATTTGTATTAGCTTCTTTTAGTCCTGTAAAAACATTTGATACTTTAGACAATAATTTACCACTTTTTTCTATTGCAACAATTGTATTTACAAAACTTGGTTGTTCAGTGTTATTTATAATAGCAGCAATTTCTGCTTTTTGTTCTTCTATACCTCTTGCATATGCAGGCATATAATGTTAAATCTTAATTTTTTCAAACG
>JAOZSG010000394.1:0-247 GCA_029939785.1 Fidelibacterota bacterium
ATTGTAAAAGATGTTGGTTCTATGGCATATAAAACAATTGATAACACATTACCTAAAATGGTTCAAACGGTTGATAAAATTTTAAGTAAAAAAAAGTTAAATGATGTTAAAGGTATTATACATACAGGAAATTATAAAGTTGCTAATTATATAATTGAGCATAGTAAATATAGTGATAGATTAGTATTACCAAAAGGGTATAATCGTGATAGTATAATTAAAAAATAACAGATTATTTTAATTAGGA
>JAOZSG010000394.1:257-2909 GCA_029939785.1 Fidelibacterota bacterium
TAAAAATATATGTATAATACTACTGATAATAAAGTATTAATATCACCATCATTAATGGAAGGTATTGATTTAAAAGATGATTTAGCAAGGTTTTCTATCATTCTTAAAGTTCCATATGTATCATTGGCTGACGAATGGGTAAAAATAAGAATGAATAATAATAAAAATTGGTATAATACAATAACTGTTAAAAATATAATCCAAATGGTGGGTAGAGGCGTTAGAAATGAAACTGATACTTGTATAACTTATATATTAGATTCTGAATTTAAAAAATTCTATACGAGATGCCAACGATATTTCCCTGTATGGTTTAAAGATGCTATCAAATGGCTATAAATTAAAAAGGATATTAAATGAATAAAAAAGATTATGATGTGGAGTTAGAGATAAGTCTAAGTGATAAATATTCAAATGCAGAATATTTATTAAATGGAAATTCCGATAATGTAATTGTATCAACAACACTATTACAATATAGTAAAGAAGAGTTAATTGATATTTTTGAAGAAATTAAAAACAATATAGATGATAATATTACTTCAATTTTCAATGATGGTATAAATTATGTAAAAGGAGAAATTGAACATCATATTGAAAATATAGAATGTGGAACAAAAATTGAAAATGTTTTATCTGAAGTAGAAAAATTAAATGAAACATTAGATGGGTTATAAATGATTGATATAATGGCATGGGTAATGGTAGCAATTTCAATTGGAGCGAGTTTACTTTCTTCACAAAGAAATAAGTATTGTATGATATTATATATGATAACTGCATCGTGGTGGTCTTTATATAATTTATATTTAATGGAAATCCCTTGCTATCAACAAGGTTGGTTACGAATATATTATGTTATATTAGCAATATACTCATTTGGAACTTGGAAAAAGAAAGAACATAATGAAAAAAATAAAATAAAAATGTTAGAAGATAAAATAAAAAAATTAGAACAATATAAATATACACACACAAATTAAGGTTATTTATGGAATTATACACTGATATAGATATACAAATATTTGTTGAAAATAAGATACATGAAATAGTATCTTCTAAGATAACACCTTGTGGAAATAATGTATTAAATTTCAGATGTCCTATATGTGGAGATTCAAAAACAGATAAGAAAAAAAGCCGTGGTAATTATTATAAGAGTAGTAATTCATATTATTGCTATAATGAGGGTTGTAATGCAAAAGGATTCAATATAATTATGGAATTCACAGGTGATGATTATTACGACATTAAAAAAGAATTTTTAGAAAGTATTGATATTACTGTAACTTCTAAACCTAGAGAAAGAAAAAAAATAGAGTTAGCACCTAAAAAAGATTTTACAGGATTTGAAATACCTGATGAATGGAAAGAGTTGAATAGTGAACAACATAGACAATTAGAAAAACGATTAGTATATGATGCACCATTTGCACCCAAAAATTGGAAGTTATTTTATAATGTAGAGAAAAAAAGAATAGTTATACCTTGGTATGTAGATGGTAAAATATCATACTATCAAGAAAGAGCAACATTAAAAAGCCAAACAATTAAATATATATTTCCAAAGGATTCTACAAAGACAATATTTAATTTTGATATGATTAATGAAGATATACCATATATATTTCTATTAGAAGGGGCATTTGATGCAGTTTTCGTTGAAAATGGTATTTGTATCGGTGGAACAACATTAACACCATTACAATTAGAACTAATACAAAATAGATACCCTTTTCATGAGATTATTATAATGTTAGACAATCAAAATGTGGATAGTGCGGCATATAAACATATTTTAAAGAAGTGTGAGACTTCAAAATACAGATATTTTTTATGGGAAAAATCATTTAAAGAAAAGGATGTTAATCAATATATCATCAATAATAAGGGAAAAAACCCATTTAATGCAAAATATATTGAAAAAAATTCGTATTTTAAGGGAAAATTGCGTTTAAAACTTACTTTTAGTTTATAAATAATTAAAATTATAAACAGGAGTATATAATGTGTAAAAAATTTCCAGCAATTTTTATTGATGAAAAGGGAACAAAGTTTGAAATAGGACCACATAAGGTTGATGGTTTAATTTATGAATATAAATTGACTGATACAAATGGTGTAGATTATTGTGATTTAGACCAAATGAATTTATGGGGTATAGATATTAAAAAAATAATAACGGAGTAAAAAATGAGTAACGATAGTGTATATATTGAAAATACAGATGAATTACTTGATGAAAATCAAAGAGTAATATCAAAAAAAGATAAGAAGTATAAAGAAATAAAAGAATCTGCTGATAATCAAACATTATTAATGGATGAACAAAGTGTTTCTTCTGGAGAGTTATTAAATGGGTAGTGAATATAAACAACCTATTATGTTTATGGACTTGGAAACATCAGGTCTTAAATTTGAGAAACATAGTGTTATCCAAATGGCATATATTATAACAGATGGTCGTGATGAATTGTTAAGAAGAGATATAAGTTCCTGAATATTGGTTGGTTTGCAATACTCGACAATATATATTTTAATTAATAAACTCATTAAGTCAAAGTATAACAGCGCAATCTAAGAACAATGAACCGAATTTATTGGAAACGAATTAATATTTCAACAATGAAATTCAAAAATCTCCGTTTTTTA
>JAOZSG010000086.1 GCA_029939785.1 Fidelibacterota bacterium
CTATAGCGATATCGCTGAACTAATTGTTTATATTCTGATATTGCCAATAAATATTCTTTCCTGTTGAAATAACTTTCGGCAATATAAAATTGTGCCTTATCTGCAAATTCATTTCCCGGACTATTTATTAAAAACAGCTTAAGATTATCAATAGTTTTAGTCCACTTACCTTTTTCAAAGGATTTTACTCCTTTTTCATAATATTTGTTAAAATCCGCATAAGTCTGCACTTTTTTCCCTGCACAACCGGCTAACGTTAATATTAAAAATGTAAATATCAGTATTTTAAGTATGTTATTATTCTTCATTATTTTTATCCAGTTTAAAATGATATTGAAAGATTCAATCCTCTTACAAATTCTCTTCTTCTAACATCGGTAATTAAATTTAAGTTCCATGAAAGTTTTCCATCAGATTTGTAATGTTTTGCAAGTATTTGTGCATGAATAGCACTAATAAGGTGATTGAAAATAATTGCTGTACCAAAATTAGTTGCCATTTTTAATGCATCGTTGGAATCTTTTCTTTGATTCAAATAATTGTTACGATTGTCATTCATTAGCAATGTATCTGATGTTTCATTAAAATCTCCAAAATCATCCCAACCCATAGCAAACTGATGATATTTTCCAATATTTTCATAATAATCACGGGTTTTTATCGGTTCGATTATTGATTCTACAGAACCATACGCACTTTCTAAAGAATCATATATTGTTGAATATCCTTTATCAATTGCAAATTCAGTCCCTGGTTCAGCAACCCAGTTATCATTCTCATCCTTAATTTTTAAAACAGCATATATATTATGTGAACCTCCAGGACCATAGCCTTGACTTATCCAATCATCATCTACGCTACGATTTAGCCATTCATTAAAGTCCCAATGTGTATCAGCATATTTTTCGAATTTTATTCTTCCATCTTCTCCTTCAGATTTCTTGTTAAAATACATTGTCCAGAAAAGAGCTTCAGCACCAAGAAAACCAAGTGCCTTGTATTTTGAACCTGCATAAAACTCACCTGCACCCGGAATTAACGCAGATAATAAAAATGCTTTCCCAGGTGATTTTTCATAATCAAAAGAAACTGAATCTTCTATAAACAAATCATCTTCATTAGCATATTTTAATTGCCCCATCAGCATATCATGTTCTATTGATGGTCTAAAATTATCAATATTTAATCCTTGTGCAAATATAATTGCAGGAATCATAGAAATCATAGTTATTGATATTAATAGTCTTCTTATCATTTTATCTCCTTCTTCTTAATTTTCAACCACGAATAAACGCTAATGAACACGAATATTGTTGTATAATTTAATTCGTGTTTTCATGTTAATCGGTGTACTTATATTTATTTCATTATTTCCTTAAACTTTTGACACTACCTATAAACCAAATAATATTGTTAAATAGTATCTAAATTCATTACCATATTCATGTATTTTATCTTCATTATCTTTTATTTTAAATGTATCCAAACCATAGGCAATATCTAAACTTATTGCTGTAGGAAAACCATAAAATGACAGTCCGCTAAATTTCAATTCTGCTCCGATGTCAGTTTTAAAATCCTTTATAACATTATTAATAACTCCAATTGGCTCATCAATAAATGTCTTCATATGCATATCTTTATAGCCTTTTACCTGACTCCATGCATTACCGGTTTCTATAAATGTCCCAATAAAAGCATGTTGTAAATTCAGAGGTCCGAGTTGATATGATTTTGCTGTAAATAATGGATATCTGAAAGTATAATCCATTTGAAATAGATTTCTACCTTCCATACTAAAGAATGGATATCCTCTTAAACCCGGCATTCCTCCTGCAAATTGATTAAAAAATGAATCAATATCCTCTTTCGAAATCCATCCAGCTTTCCAACCTAAATGTCCTACTAAAGAAGTTTTGGGATATTTGTGATGCCACACACCTTCATGCTCAATTTTCCAATAATAATTTTTTCTCATTATTTCTTTAAGGGTACCAAAATCTTTATGAAGGCTAAATTCTTTAAGAAACTGATCATAATTCCGATAAAAATTAGTTTGTAAATACATACCATTATTAGGATTAGTTTCATTATTCACTGTTGGAATAATTCCATTATATTTCCACTTTAGTTGTAAATTAAGCCCTTTATAATAATTATAAGTAAATCCGTTAGCATAAATCTGTGCATCTCGTATTTCCTGGTCAACACTTGTACGATAGCTTGCTAAAGTCATATCAAACCGATATTCACTATATTTTGAAAATGGTTTTGATAATCCCATCACAAGTTGCTGCAAATAAAAATTATAATCAAATCTTCCAGGATGTCCATCAACCATACTTTGCTTATTATATAATCCTCTGCCAATATTGTAATATTCCAAAAAAATTGTTGGTTCAAGTTTTTTATATTCAAATAAAACAGCGATATCATGCTCTTTATCTTTATTGATACTTGCTCCACCAAATAGATTAAACTGATTTAAAATCTCACTTGCAAAAAAGTAAAATCCCGGTTTTAATGTGCCATAGTCCACCATCAATTTCGGCATTACAAATATTTTTGAAAAAATCTCTGTATATTTTTTTTCTTCAATATTTTGCAGATCATCACATTTTAACATAGGTTTTTCATATTTTGAAAAATCTTTGATATATTCACTATGTTCGATTGGTTGACTATTAATATCAGATATTAATGCGATCTTATAAGATGATTTATCAAATATTGAATAAATTAATTCATTTTTCTCATTCACCGATGGCATAAAAGCACCACCTGTAACATTTGTCAATAATTCTTCTTTCCCGTCTTCAAGTGATTTTCTATAAATATTAAAAATTCCTGTTTTATCCGATGAATAATAAAGCCATTTACCATCATGACTAAAATGAGGATCACGTTCATCTTGAATATTATTCAAATATCCTGACATTTCATTTGTTTTTATATCTATAAATCCAATATCACGACCATGATTTACCATATAATCAAATGCTATTTTTGAATCATCGAGAGACCAGGAAACAGAAAAAAGTTGAACACCAAAATCAAGATCTGTCAAAATTTTCTCTTCTTTTGTTTCCAGATTATGTAATATTATATTTCCACAGCCATCACTCGTTTGTACAAAAACTAATTTTTTACCATCATGTGAAATAGCCGGATTTTGAACACGTTTAAATTCTGTAATTCTTGTTTCTTCTTCATTTTCTATATCCCATTTATAAATATCATTAAAAACAGATCCATATTTATTTGGCAAACTTTTACGGGAATAATATAAAAACTTTTTATCCGGACTTATAACCGGTTGGGACTGAACCAATGCTTTTACTTTTGTTTCTTTTCCTGTTACTCTATCATATTTATATAAAGAAGTTTGTGAAAAATAATCTCTTCCTTTATTTGAAAGATAATAAATTGTTGATTCATCTTTCCATTCAGGATAAATCTGTGTAGAGCCACCTTCAAGAATAATATCACCGGTTTGAAGATTTTCTCTTATATCGTTTGTTAACTTATAATAATTATTTGTAATATGATCAACCCATTCTGCGTGAACTTCTTTTCCGGATTTCCCTGTTACATTTTTGATTGCAGAATTAACGGAAAATTGAAATGGTTTTGATAATTCTTTAGACAAATTCGGCATTACATTTTCACCATAATATTCTGCAAGATATTCTACAAACCCTAAACCCTGATTATAAACCGACTCATTACCAATACCACGTTTCCCAAAACCACCCATTTCATCAAGCGGTAACACATTATTATTCAATGCCCTATCTCTGAGAATCATATCTCTGTGTGAATCCCAAATATCATTTGTACCACCCGGATATTGATGTTGGGCAATTCCTTCAGCAAGCCACATTGGCATTGACATCATTGGGACAGGATGTGAAGCTATTGTCCGTGGATATCCACGAACTACGTCCTCTCTTTTTTCTTTTTCATAATCTATATATTGAAAATAGAAACCAGGAATATTTCTCGATGTTTTCATAGCCTTTTGAAGTGATACTATATGAGTAAATTCATGAGTTACAACATTTCGCAACCAACGATGACTTCCTCTTAATAAAAAGTCGAGTGGCGATGCCCAAATATCAATTTTATTATCATAATAGTATGCAGCACCATTTGCTATGTCATCCGTATCTTTTATGATTAAATCAGTTTTTTCATCCGGCTCAAAATCATAATAACCGGTAACCAAGGGATAAATTGTCTCTGCAACTTTTGCAGATTCTTTTGCTGTACGTTCTGTTCCATTATGATAATGAATTCGAAAATGAGGCGTCTCAAAGCTTGTCCATTTTAATTCAGAATGATTATATCCTACATTTTGAGCATTAAGTATAGATAGAAATACTATTAAAAAGACGACTATATATTTATTAAAATTTGTCAATTTTGCTCCAAATTCAATTTTATTTAACAACCATAATTTTTATGGTTTTTGTTTCAATTTTTCCACTTTTTTCTGCTTTTACTATAGCAAAATAAACTCCACTCTGAATATCAGAAACATTCCAAACTATTTCATCATAATCAAGAATATTTGGAGAATCATCAGATAATGATTGGACAAAATCTCCTGCTATATCAAAAATATCTATTTTTATTTCACACTCTTTATTGACATAATAGCGAATATTTGTAGTATTACCATCTACGGGGTTTGGCCAACAAAATGTTTTTTTCTTCTCTAATATATTCTTTGATGTAATTATATTAATATCAGATTTATGAGGATAAACAAAAGTATTTCCATTATATCCGTAAGAAGTCCAACCTTTTTCAGACAATGAATTTTCAGATATGGTTAATGCATTAAGTTGTAATCCATAATTTTGATTTGATAAAAAAACAAGTGCTGTCTGATTATCTGAATTTATTAAACTCATTGTATATGTTTCAGGAGTAATAGATGCTTTCGGAAATCCTTTTATTACTCTTCCTGATTTATTAAAAGCAATAATCCCAACATTTTCAATCGCAGTAATAATATCTAAAATACCATCACCATTGATATCACTTGTCAGAATATCTTTCCCAAATTTTTTCCCAGTAAAAAGATTCGGTAAAGATACGGGAAAGTTTTCTTCAATAATCAAATATTCATTTAAAACATAAATCTTATCTTTTGTTCCAACAATGATTTCATTTTTACCATCACCATCAATATCAGAAATTACAGGTAGTGTATAACAATTTATTGAAGTATTTATTTCCTTACTATCTTCACTTTTAAAATCAAATATTACTTTTAAACTGTTATTGTTTGTAGTTATACAATCCATATTTTCATTATCGTTAATATAACCAAAGACAACGTTATCACTCTTAATTTGAAATGGACGTATTGATTGTCCAAGTCCAGTTGCTGTACTACAATTCATTATTAAATCATTTTTGGTGTTAAATCCAATAACAGTCTCTTTATCTCCGATAAGTTTAACAATTTCATATCCTAACTGATATTCAAGATTTTCATTAGATGAAAAAGAGTGTACAATCATATAATTTATATTAGCTGCAATGGCAAAAAACAATTTATCCTCTGCTAAAACTACGTTTGAGGTTAATCTTGCTTTTTTATAGGAACTTGAATCATTAAACTCAATAGTTCCATTTTGAGCTATTGAATATTTTGTAAAATAAATAGCATTATCTTGCGATGATTCATTTATTACATATAGAAAATTATTTTCATATAAAGCAATTGTTGTATCAATTTTATCTGATTCAATAATATAATCTGAAGAACTAAGTACATTACCTGAATTATCATAGATATACATTTTGTCTGCAAAAGCTACAATTTCATTACTCTCATCATCTATATTCAAATCAATAATAACAGGATTGCCAATATTTTTATTTGCAGTTGTCAATGAAACCGGAAATTTTCCTTCTTTATTTTCAAAAGAAATTTGAAAATTCATCCTCTCACCAACATTACCGATACTATCGATTCTAATTCCAGTCTCCACCATATTATTACTAAATGTTGAAGGACTTGTTTCTCCTGTAAAACCTATACGCTCTAAATAATCTTTATCATAATTATATTGATTAATATCCCAGAATCCTTCATTTCCTGCGTACCATGGATCAAATCCCCAACCAATATGCTGTGATTCATAGAAAAATTCATCGATATGCAAACCAATATCATGAGCTCCATCAGCTTCTTCAAGATCAACACCACGATTTTCATTGTCCTGATTTACTTTATTTTCACCAATTTTACTATCAATTATAGATTCGTCGATATGCCAGATAAGTAATCCCGAACCAGGTAACCCTATATCGTATCTTGGAACTGATAATAACACACCTGTTTCCGCAGAAATTTCAGAAGAAACAGAATCCTTTAAATATGGAAAAAGCGAAGGATAATCCGCATTTTTATCTTTTGCATATCTTTTATCGTACAACCTGTTCCTTAAACTATCAATACTGGTTCCATGTCTAATAAAGCCATACCTGTTTTCTACAAGAAAATACTCATCATCATCAATTGGAATTTTCCATGCAACTGTATCTGAGGAAGATTCAGCATTGGATAAATTTACGGTGATATTATTATTTGCTATAACAGGATTAATCCATCCCATATATTCACGTTCCCAGGCATTTGGCACGGCTGGAACCATTCCATTCAGATTTGAAGATCCCTGATCCATTAAGCCATATTTACCAATACCAGTTTCACCGGTTTCTGTATCATATAAGCCAGGAAGACCAAGATAAAACCCGAACATAAATGCAAAAGTACCATTCAAACCTATCTGATAATCACAAGGATTATCAGTCATAAAAACATTTTCATAATTTTCATATAAAATATGATTTTGACTTTCCGGTAATAAAATACCATCTGTAATAAATTTGCTCCCATTATCTACAGAAATACCTGGAAAATTGTCATTACCTGTTGAAATTTTCAAATCATTATGATTTAAATATGCTGATGGAATATCATAAGGTGTGGGATCGAGATCAAAAGCAAAATCCTGTCCAACTCCGGCATGAAATAGGACAACTATATCATAATCTGAAAAATTTACTTCTGCATCTGCCAGTTGAACAGCTTCTATTAATAATTCACCTAATCGAATATCCACAGAATCTTTTTCAAGAAATGGATTATAATAAGCCATTTTTTGTGAAACCCTAAAAGTATTTTCATTATTTAATGGAAATACTTCAGATTGATCTATATCTATTTTCAAATTACCTTTTGAAACTTGAAAATAATAATTTGAAACAGCTTTTATGTGGTCTTTAAAATATGCTCGATTATGTGGAGTTGGATCTACATGAAATACACTACAAAGAGTATCATCAGATTCCGGCGTTAATAAAAAATTGCCATTCCCTGTAGTTGTTGCATCATCATCTTCCTGAAAACTTACTCTTAACGCACAAATTTTAATATCTTGTGCTTCTAAAGTTTGAGTTATAAGCAAACTGAAAAATATTATTATAAATAAAATATTACTATATTTTTTATACATAGTTCCTCTGTTAAATATTTTTAACATTTTCTAATATAATTAGAATTTCATATTCAAAGAGAAAAACATAGTGTTTGCTCTTGGATGTCCTGACTGACCAGCTGTATAGCCAAAATCAAATCCTAAACCTGCAAAACGTAATCCTGCACCAAAAGTTGGAACAGGCCATTTTTTATTTAGTAATATTTCACCTTCTTTATCATATATACAACCAAGTCTTATTGCAAATTGATTATTATACCAGTATTCAAAACCTACATTATGAACAAGAGATCTTAATTCATTGGAAAGAGAACCGTCATTCGTTTTACCATCTTCATCTGATTTACCACCGTTTTTATTTTTTCCGGTATCGCCATCTTCTTTTCCTATTCCATCCGCTGCAGAATCATAAAGTAAAAACCAGTCATCAACCCATGAGGTAAATATTCCTTTATACCATTCATCTGAATGAGCAACCTCCATTTTACCATCTTTATTAAAATCTCCACCTGGAATTTTATGCCCATTTTCATCATATCCACCAACTAACTCATCTCCATCGATATCTCTGTCAGGATATGACGCTACAAGAAGTTTGTTTACATCCCATGTAATATTGAAGCTATTATAATCGCCTTTGATTTCATATCTTAGACCTGTTCGTAAATTAGTAGGCATTGGATCGGCCTGGGCAACATCAATAAATGCTATCTTATTTCCAACATTTGAAAGTGCAACACCCAAAGTTAAATTCCTTAAAAGAAATTCTTTTTTCATATAACCAACATCAAAAGCAAAGTTTGTAGATTGTCCACTACCTTTTTCAGCACCTGCACCCTGATCTGTCAGGTGTTGATGTATTAGTTTAAAATTACCACCAAAAGAAGTTGTCCTGCTTAATCTTGTTCCATAGGATAATGATAATGATAACATATAGGAATTAAATGTTCCAAGATTATTTCCGCTTTCATCTGTTCTTGTCTGTTCTCCAAGATTCATAATAGCAACATTTCCACCGAAAGTACCAACATTCTTAACATGTTGTCTATATGCTATAAAATCATAATAAAGATCTGAAGCAAGATTTGGTAACCAGTTTACATGCATGGCAGAAATCTCTCTGCCACCTAAAAAACCCAATCCTGCAGGATTATAATAAGTTGCATTTGCATCATCAGCAATCGCAACTCCGGATTCACCCATTCCACAGGCTCTCGCACCGGGATTAATTAATAACCATACAGCACCTGCTTCACTATTTGCAAATGTTGTTGCTGTTAATAAAAATAAAAACATAATTATTGATAATATTCTTTTCATAAAGTTCTCCTTGTAATAAAAAACCGAACATGTAATATACAGCCGGTTTGATTAATAATGCATTAGTTTTTATTAAAAAAAATGCAATTTTTAATATTTTATAAAAGTAGATAATACTTTGAACAATTATCTAACTAATATAAAATATGTTAATAAATTTTTTGATTGATTTAGTAAAGATATCAGAAATAACAGTTTTTTATAAGCATTCCCTTTAGTTTGGGGTAAAATAATTTTAAAAATTTCAATTTTCAAGACTTTATTAATTTTCGTCTTCTGCTTCTTCCAATAACATAATCGGTATGTTATCAATTATCTTAAATTTTAATCTACATTTTTGACAAATTATCATTTTTTTTTCTTCAATATATTTTATCTCACCTTTACATTTTGGACATGTGAGAATTTCTATTAATTTTTCAGATATCATAAATACGACTTATTTTTATACCCTTATTAATATACCGATTAATTAAAAAGTTCCTGACTTTAATCATTATCTATTATATTGTTGATTTGATTTTTGAATTCATCCAAATCTTTAAATTCTTTATATACAGAAGCGAAACGAATATAGGCAACATCGTCAATTTTTTTTAACTTTTCTAAAACTATTTCTCCAAGTTGACTCGATTTTACTTCAGCACCGATTTTTTCTTCTATTTCTTTTTCTATTTGCATTAATATATCTTCGATATTATTAGAAGAAATATGACGTTTATTGCAGGCTATTACTAAACTTTTCTTAAGTTTTTCCCTACTGAATTCTTCTCTTTGACCATCACTCTTTATAATAAACATTGGGAATTCAACAATATGCTCATATGTCGTGAACCTATTATTACAATCAACACATTCCCTTCGTCTTCTGATTGCTGTGTTTTTTTGAGCAGATCTGGAATCAATAACCTTAATATCAGTAGAAGAACAAAATGGGCATTTCATGATTTACACCTTTAGATTCTGATAGAGAGGAAAACTATCACATAGATTTTTAACCTTCTTTAATGTTTCATCCTGAACTGAATTATTATCAGGATTTGAAATTATATCATTCATCATTCCGGCTATTTGTCTCATTTCATTTTCCTTCATTCCACGAGTAGTCATTGCAGCAGTTCCAATACGAATTCCACTTGTAATGAATGGACTTCTTTGATCAAATGGCACCATATTTTTATTTGTAGTCATTCCGGATTCTTCTAATAGTCTTTCAGCTTTTTTTCCAGAAACATCTTTTGCTGTCAAATCGATAAGAATCAGATGATTATCTGTACCACCGGAAACTAAATCAAAACCGAATTTCATTAATTCTTCCGCAAGAGCTTTTGAATTCTTTATTATCTGTTGACCATATTCTTTGAAAGATGGTTCCAATGCTTCACCAAAAGCAACAGCTTTTGCCGCTATTATATGCATCAATGGTCCGCCTTGAATACCCGGCATTACATTTGAATCTATTATTTCGGACATCATTTTAGTTCTACCTGATTTTTTCATTACAATACCAAAAGGATTTTCGAAATCTTTACCCATTAAAATCAATCCGCCTCTTGGTCCACGCAATGTTTTATGTGTAGTGGATGTAACAGCATGACAATATGGTAGAGGATTTGGATGAAGTCCTGTAGCAATCAAACCGGCAGGGTGAGCCATATCTGTAATTAGAAATGCTCCTACACTATCCGCAATCTCTCTGAACTTCGCAAAATCAATAAATCGTGGATATGCACTTGCACCGGCAATTATCATTTTTGGTTTATGTTCTTTTGCTTTTTCTGCAAGTTGATCGTAATCTATTTTACCTGTTTCTTTTTTCACTCCATAAGAGACAATATTGAATAATTTACCGGAAAAATTAACGGGACTGCCATGAGTCAAATGACCTCCATGAGACAAATCCATTCCCAAAATAGTGTCACCCGGTTTTAAGAATGAAAAATATACAGCCATATTTGCCTGCGATCCTGAATGCGGTTGAACATTAGCATATTCAGCACCAAATATTTTTTTTACTCTATCACGTGCTATATTTTCAGCAGTATCAACAGCAGAACAACCTCCGTAATATCTTTTTCCTGGATATCCTTCAGCATATTTATTTGTCATAACACTACCGGCAGCTTCTAAAACTGCCTGGCTCACAAAATTTTCCGAAGCAATTAATT
>JAOZSG010000087.1 GCA_029939785.1 Fidelibacterota bacterium
AGAATATTGGATAATTTTTACTATGCAAATGAAAAATATCGGATAATTTTTGCTTTGCAAATGAAAAATATCCTAATTTATTGCTTTTATTATAAAAAATACCTATTTTGTAAAAAATGGGTTAATAATGTATTATAAACGAGATATTCAAAAAAAAATAGAAAAACAAATTTATTCGGATTTGATTTTACTTGTTATTGGAGCAAGGCAAACTGGAAAAACCAGTTTATTAAAATTTTATTACAATAAATTGAAAAGTGATGGTCATAAATCTTATTTTTTTAATCTTGAAGATTTTGATTATTTAGATCTTTTTAATAAATCTCCAAAAAATCTTCTTGATGTGATTTCTTTATCTGATAAAAAAGTTTATGTTTTTATTGATGAAATTCAATATCTTGATAATCCAACAAATTTCCTAAAGTATTTATATGATGAACATTCAAATAGAATAAAATTTATTGTAACAGGTTCATCTGCTTTTTATATTGATTCAAAATTTAAAGATTCTCTTGCAGGGAGAAAGCGGATTTTCATTTTAAACACTTTGAATTTTTATGAATTTTTATTTTTTAATGGACAAGAAAATCTACTGAATTATTATAATCCATTTTCATTTTTAATGAATAAACAAAAAATGGCTATACCAATAAAAAGAAGATTAGAGTCCTTTTGGATGCAATATCTTCTTTTTGGAGGTTATCCACGAGTAGTCTTGGCAGATGATAGAAATGAAAAAATAGAAATATTGCGAGAACTTGTTAATTCATTTATTAAAAAAGATATTTCAGAATCCGGTTTAAAACGACCAGAAAAATTTTATAGATTATTAAAAATGGTAAGTGCTCAAGTAGGAAATTTGGTTAATATAAATTCCTTATCAAATGATTTGAATCTCTCTTTTACAGCAGTAGAAAATTATTTAATTGTAATGGAAAAATCTTTTCATATTTCGATTATTAAGCCATTTCATAAAAATATACGAAAAGAACTAACCAAAATGCCTAAAGTTTATTTTAATGATACAGGGTTAAGAAATATTCTGATCAATAATTTTGAAGATTTGAAATTTCGTCCTGATTCAGGTGCATTGTTTGAAAATATAGTCTATAAATCTTTATTAAGCCATTTTACTAATTATCAAATAAAATTTTGGCGAACACAAAGTGGTAATGAAATTGATTTTATTCTAGATGAAAAACTTGCTCTTGAGGTAAAATTAAATATTAATCAATTTAAAATTTCCAAGTATAAAAAATTTATGAATGCTTATGATTTTCCTTTTAAAGTTATTTATCGATATGGAGAAAATGATCAGATTAGTGATGATAGAATTGAAATATTTGATTATTTGGATATCTAATAATGATCTCGTAAAAGTGATTTGAAAGTCAGAATTGTTGTCGCTCCGGAATCATCCTTCGATCAGTCAAAAGCCGGACTTATAAGCAGACAGAGTGTAGGAAAATTGAAAGAAATTAGACTCTTTACGAGTTTATCAATAATGATATCTACAACTTAAAATTCTAATATGATTTTTTGTTACTTTATAAATAAGTCGATGCTCTATATTTATTCTTCTAGACCAACAGTCTTGTAATTCATATTTTAAATCTTCTGGTTTGCCAATTCCAGTATAAGGTGCTTTTGGTAATTCTTTAATTAATTGTAGAATATTTTTTGCGATTTTATTATTATTTTTAACCCAAAAACTGAAATCTTCAATTGCTTGAGGATCAAATATAATTTCTTTCATAATGATAATTGTTCTAAAACTTTTTTGAGAGGAATTGCGTCTTTTGGAGACCGGTTTTTTGCATCTATAAGTTTTTGAGCATTTTTAGGACTTCTTAATAAATATGCAGTTTCAATAAGTGAATTATAGTCATCTTCATCAATTAAAATTGTATTTTTACAATTTCGATTAACAATTCGTACTTGTTCATGACTTTCAGTAACTTCAAGAATCACTTTTTTTAAATTTTGTCTGGTTTGGCTATATGTATATTCTTTCAATTAATCTCCTATTGTACAATGTTTGTGTACAATATTAGTTAAAACAAGATTAATATGCAAGTAATTCATTTATTTATATTATCATTCAAAAGTTTATTTCAAATATCATCTTTACCCAAAAAGGCATACCCTACAATATAACCGAATAGATATAAGATTAAACTTAAAAGATAGAAAATTTTAAATGTTAAAACTGTTTTGAGTATTCTTAATAAATATGAAAATATCCTAAGAATAACAGATCTTTTTTCACCTACTTTTTTTCCATGTTCGGTTGTCAGTTCCATCACAAATTCAGGGTAAAATTTATTTACATAAGCTGCCATTTTTCCATTGCGATAAAATTGTATGCAAAATTTTTTAAAAGTAGCAGGAGGGAGGTGATGAATGAATAATTCCGGTAGGACAACAACTTTGTATCCTGCTTTGCGAATTTCTGCCCGAAGATAGGGATCAAGACCACGAGGGATTAATTCATTTTCTCCACCAATTTCCATAAATACTTTTCGAGGAAATATAGCACAAGGATGTTCAGCCATATCACTTTCTACAATATTATTTACAATAGGAGAAGTTCTGCGAGGTAATTGCTGCATAACGGTTTTTACAAACCAGTTAGAGTTTGCTGGTGGAATATTAGCAACTCCAGCCATTCCAAATTCTGGATGCTTTTCCATTGTGACGAAAAGTTTTTCCAGAATATCATTGCTGCCAAGTTTCGTATCATCATCGAATGTTACAACATACTTTCCAGTAGCACTTTCTACTCCACAATTGATAGCACGCCCCTGACGTGAATCTTTGATAATTAATATTGCTTCCCAATTTTGAAAGGTCTGTTTCTGGATTTGTTCTAATAAATCAGGCAAGTATCCATCACGAGTTTTATCTATTGTAGGAATAATGATGCTGATTTGCGGATTGTCAACATTTTCATTACGCCAAATTTCAACTGTTCCTTTGGACAGTTTATTTGGATATTTGACGAAGTTTCGAGGAATATTTTGATTTATTGTTTTGTAGAGTTTCATGTTATTTTTGTATTTTTTATTGATATTATGTTTATATGATTGATGGCTGTTTTTTTAATTCTGAAACAAAGTATCGAAATTTTCCTGTTGAATCATTTGGAATTTTTGATACTTCACTAAATAAAATCAAAATATTATCATCTTTTAAAAGATCAAGAAATAATTGTCTAAATGTTTCTAATCCCATTTCTGTAAAGTTTGTACTCTTTTCAAATATCACTTCAAATTTATCAAAATCCTTTTGGATTATTTTGAAATTATTAAAGGGTTGACATTTTTTATCCACCATTGCACGAGTTAAATATAAAAAGATTTCACTAGTTAATTTTCTACCATTTTTTAAAATGATTACATCTGTTGTTTTTCCGGCATTAAATTTCATTATTGGTAAGTTTATCCCGCACGGACAGGATTTATCAATAAATTCTCCTAAATCTCCAATTCTATATCGGATAAACGGCATATAAAAATTGGTTAATGATGTTGCTACAATTTCTTTGGGACTATTATCTATTGATATAAATTCTAAATAGACATTTTCAGTTGAAATATGCCAATTACCCTGTGGACATTCGAAAACAAATCCACCAATTTCCGAGCATCCATATTCATTTGACACCGGTACATTAAACACTTCCTCTATTATTTGTCTTTGGTGAGGATATAATGTCTCAGCTGTAACAAAAATTGCCTTTAATCTGGATTTGTTTATTTTAGGATAATGTTTTTTTATATAATTTGCTAACTGATAGATTGTAGTTGAATAACTATAGATGTATTTAGGTTTATAAAAAAATAGTAGTTTAGAGTACAGATATAAAGTTTTTTCAGAAACTTCAAAACCTGAAAGTAATAAAGTATTTCGGAAAATTGCTTTTATTGGGTCCCAATATTTTTTGACTTTATTATAAACTGGTCGTCCCCACATTGCTACTTCAGGATCGCCAATATCGATTCCATACCATCGACGTGCTCTCCATCTGGAAGCCCAATCCCAACTACTATAATCAGATGTTACTGCAAAATTGATAGGTTTTCCTGTTGAACCACTTGTTGTACAAGGAAATGTTTTACCATTATATGATTGATAATATAAATTTTGTCCTTGTTGACGAATTATATTTTTAGTTAAAAACGGTATTCTTTTTATGTCTTCAAATGATTTTATTTCGTTCGGATTTATGTTTTTTTCTTTAAAGAGTTTATTGTAATATTCTGTATTTTTAAATGCATGTTTAATAATTTTTTGTAATTTTTCTAATTGGAAATTTTGCATTTCATCAGAACTGAAAAATTGAGATTTTTCCAATTGTTCTAAATTTTGGTTTATTTTTTCACCTTTAATAAATTGAGTAATTGGGGAATGGATATATTTTACAAATTTGTTATATCCAATCATATTTTATCCATTACATCAATAAGGTTTTTTGTAGTTATTTCCCAAGTAAAATTTTCTAATATGGTTTTTCTTGCAATTTGTTCTGTTTTTATTTTTTCTTGTGGATTATTTAAATAATAAAGTATTGTTTTTGAGAATTTTTCGGCATTTTGTACATCAATAGAAATAGCACATTTATATTTTTCAATAATTTCATTTATTCCATATATCTGACTACAAATTACAAGTTTTCCACACGACATATAGTCAAATAATTTCATTGGCGATAATCCTATGTCATTAAGATATTTAGTATTCCATGGAGCAACACAAATGTCATAGCAATTAATATAAAGAGATGCTAAATCAAAAGGGATTCGACCTGGAAATAGGAAGTTTTTATTAACATTTAGTTTTTTTGTTAGATTGATCCATTCTAATCTTTGTGCTCCATCGCCGGCAATAATAAATAATATATTTGGTTTTTCTTTGATAATATATTTAGATGCATTTATTAAATACTGAACTCCATGATAATGGTAACAACTTCCAATAAAACCGACAATTGGTCTGTCAATTGAAAGATCAAGTTGTTGTCTTGTTATTTTTGTTTTTATTGGTAAAAATTTTTCCGGATTTGTGCCATTTGATACAGGAATAATATATTTGGGATTAAGATTATAATTTTTAATAATGAGTTTTTTTAAGCCTTCGCTAACTGGAATTAACTTATCAGCATATTTGAAATTTAATTTTTGAATAAATTTTATATATTTCAATTTCCATTTTGAATATCCTGTTTGTTCAAGTTCTAATAAAACCCAGCCATTTATCTCAATTATTAATGGAATATGAAATAATTTTGAAATGATTAATGGAACAAGTGAACTGGTTTCACGAAAGTATAGAAAATCAGGATGATTTACCAGAATATTTTTTAATAAGATAAAAAAAGAAATTATATCAAAACTAATCCAGTTGAGTAATGGTTTATTAATTATTGGAATTAAATGAATATCGACTTTTGTATCAAATTTCGGGTTTGTGATATTTGGATTGAAGAAATGAACTTCATGCCCAAACTTAGCCATCCAAGATACAGTTTCCCTGATATGGTTATTTATATTACCAAGTTTACTGAAGCCCTCGTAGCAGAAGTAGAATATTTTATATTTTTTATTTGAATGATTCATAGATATTATTGAATGTATTTAGATTTGTTTGTCTTGAAAATAGCAATACTACTAATTCCCTGTTTTTTTCTATTGATACCTTTAGTTCAGACAATTTTGATAATACTAAATTGATTTTTGATGCTAATGAATCAGAATTATTTGTTTCATATAATTCAATATTAAACCCCATTTTCTTTACATATTTATTTGATGGATTATCTGGTAAAATAGGAAAACATCCAGAAGCAAATGCCTCTAATAATGCAATTGATAGACCATCTGTTGGAGATGTTGATACATAGATTTGTGATTCTTTATAATGTTTGACAATGAGCTCATTTGAAACATGACCATGAAATTTTATTTTATTTTGAATCTTTAAATCTTGCGACAATTTTTCTAATGTTTGTCTTGCATTTCCATCACCAATAATATGAGTCATGTAATCATTATTTATTTTTGATAATGCATTAATTAATATATCAATCTTATATTTTTGAGTTAGATGTCTTGTTGAGATTATGTTTATTGGTGTAATAATGTTAGTATTAAAAGTAAATTTATTAATTTTGATTCCATATTGGATTATTTTTATTTTTCTTTCATCGACTCCCAAACTAAGAACTTTTTCTTTCATTTCTGGTGACGGTAAAGTTATTATATTTGATTTTGTTAAAGCTATTTCGATAAAATGTTTTTTGAGTTTAGATCTATCAGGATCTATGAGAATGTCAGAACCATGACATGTTAATATTAAAGGGTGGAAATTAGATTTTGCTGCTAAATATCCATAGTTTGTTGCATAATGAGCATGGATTAAATCCGGATTAATTTTATGAATAATCTGTTTGATTTTTTTTATTTTGAGAAATATTTGGTATGTGGCTGAAAAAAGAGGTATGTGAAATTTGGGTAAACAGTCACCAATATTATAGGTTTGAACATCATTAATTTGATTATCAGTATCTGTGATTAGAAATACTTCATGACCTTTGGCTACAAAGAATTTTAACCATTCTATAATATGTATTGATGCTGCATCAGCTATATAACAAAGTTTCATAATACTGACTCAAACACTTCTACTAATTGTTTTGTTAAATTACGTCGGTGAAATTGTTTGATATAATCCATGTTTGGTTTTGGGTTTAATTTATTTTCCTTCCAAAGATTATACATATTTAATATTTGATTTTTTATATCATCAACAGAATTTGGATCTGCAAAATAGCCAAGGTTTGATTTATTAAGTATAGATTTAGTTTCACCATCAGGAATTATGGCTAATATTGGTTTATTATAGATTAAATATGAAAATAATTTTGTAGGGATATAACTGCCATAATGCTTTTTACCAGGTAGAATTAATAATAATACAGATGAATTTTCTATAATATTTTCAATATCTTTTTGTGATTGAAAAGGTTTAATTTGGGTTTGTGTTAAAGATGTTTTCCTTATAAAATCTTGAATTTCCTGTGAAATATTACCAATATATTTAATTTGTATCAAATTCTTTAGTTTTGGATTTTCTTCAATAAGTTGGTTTAAACCATAAGTAAATTGTACCGGTGTATATTCGCCATAAAATGATCCAGTATAACAAATTGTAAAATGAGATTGTGGTACAGTATCAAATGTTTTTTCAATATCATATCCGTTAGTAATCACACTCACTTTATTTTTTAAAAAATTATACTGTGCTATAAAATCAGAAGAAACGCCATTTGAAACAGTTGTTAGAGTTTTTGCTTCTTGCAATATATTTTTTTCCAGTTTTTTTTCTTTTTCACCTCTTAGTGTATTAGTATATGAATAAGTTGAATGTAAAGTCCAGTAATCTCTAAAATCACAAACCCATGGAATGTTAAATTTTTTTGATAATTTCATGGCAATTATATGTGAGCAGATAGTAGGTGATGTTGAGAAAATCAAATCATATTTTTGTAATTTTAATTCTATTTTTGATTTTTTTATAGCATTTGGAATCCAACCAATTTTTGAATCAGGAATAAAAAATTTTTCTTTTATGATATCATAAAATTTTCCTAATCCAAATTTTGAAAAAATTATATGTAATATAAAAAGATTAAACTCATTTGTTCTAATTATTTTTATATCCTTTGGTATTTCATTTAATAGATTATTATCATAAGCGAAACTCAGTTTGTTATTTGTTGTAATAACAGTTGGTTGCCATCCAAATTCAGGAAGATATTTTACGAACTTTAGTGATCGAAAGGTTCCACCACCTGCAATTGGCGGGAAATGATAGGCTATAAAAAGTACTTTTTTCATATTGTTTGTATTATTAATTAATTTGTTTGAAATTATTCCTGATTATGAATTCTGAAAAAACATTAAAAAAACAAGTTGTACAAAGTTCATTTTGGTTATTTGGTGGAAATATTATTTCGCGAGTAGTTAGTTTGATTTCTACTCTAATTCTTGCAAAATTACTTTCTCCTGAAGATTTTGGTGTAATTGGATATGGTTTTTTAGTTGTTCAGACTATTGGATTATTTCGTGAAATGGGATTTAATTCGGCATTAATTTATCAAAAAGAAAATCTCGAAGAAGCTGCATCAACAGCATTTTGGTTTTCATTAGTTTGGAGTATATTTTTATATCTAATTATTTTTCTTTGTGCACCAATTGTTGCAAGTTTTTTTCGTGAGCCTAAATTAAATTTATTATTAAAAGTTTTACCAATTAGTTTAATAATTTCATCTGCATCCAGTATTCCAATGACATTAATGGAAAAGAGTTTAAACTTTAAATTAAAAGTGATTCCCGATGTTGTGCATTTAATTGCATATGGAATTATAACTGTAATATTAGCATTTTTCGGATTGAAATTTTGGGCATTTGTAATTGGAACACTTGTATCAGGCATAATTCAACTTATTATTGCTTTTAAATTAAGACCGATAAAAATAAAATTTAAAATTGATTTTAAAATATTAAAAGAAATGTTTGGCTTTGGCAAAAATGTAATGGGGCTTGGTGTTATTTATTTTGGTATTCGAAATATAGATGATTTTTTTGTAGGTAGAATGCTTGGTACAACTCCGCTTGGCATTTATCAGTTTTCTTATCGCATTGCAAATATTCCTGCAACAAATATCTCAAATGTTCTTGGGAAAATTTTATACCCTTCTTTTGTAAAAATAGCTGGTAGTACATGGGAATTGCGAAATGCATTTTTGAAATCTTTCCGATATGTTGCATTTATTACTATACCTATTACTTTTTATATTATTCTTGTCATTCCTGATTTTATTACATTGTTTTATTCTAAATGGATTAATGCAATTATGCCTATTCAGTTAATTGCTTATTTTGGCGGATTAAGGGCAATAGGTTCGGGAATGGGTAGTGTCTTTTTAGCAAAAGGGAAACCAAATTTGCTTCTTCCTATTGCAATAATTCAATTATCAATTTTAAGCATAATAATTTATCCATTAGTTCATTTATATGGAGTTATTGGTGCATGCTGGGCAATCAATATATCGATTACTTATTCATTTCTTGCAACTTTTTGGCGATTAAAAAAAATAATTGATTATTATTTCAAACAAGTTGTAGAAGTTATCATGTTTCCATTATTAGTCTCAATAATCCTCTATTTATTAATGATTATTTTTTCAGAAATGTTGAAACATAATAGTAATGATTTTCAATATTTAATATTTAGTATAAAATTAGTATTATTTCCTGTTTTATCAATTATCTGTTCTTATCTATTTACAGATACTCTTAAAAATATTGTCAAGGATTTTACAAATTGATCATAATTTTGTGATTAGTTGTTCAAATTTTGTTACATTTTTTTTCAAATTAAATTTTTCTTCAATTATTTTTCTACTATTATTTTTAAATTTTTCTCTTATTTCTGGATGATGATATAGATGTTTAATTTTTTTTGCTAATTGTTGAGAATTTGAAGATTCCACAAGATATCCATTTTTATTATCTATGATTATTTCCGGAAGTCCTGTAATGTTTGTTGCAATCACAGGTAATGCCATTGCCATTGCTTCCATTACTGCTATTGGAATTCCTTCTGAAAGACTTGGTAGTACAAAAATATCTGAGTTTTGAAGATATTCTTTTATTTCATCTTGCGTTTTTATTCCTACTAAAAATATTTTTTCATTAAGATTATTTGAGTTTATTATCTCAGAAAGATCCTCAAAGTCAGGACCACCACCAATTATATTACATTTAAAATTTATATTGTTATCATTTAGTAACTTACATGCGTCAATCAGATATTTTATTCCTTTTATTTCTTTTAAAGCTGATACAGATAGAATGGTAAATATATCTGATTGGCTGTCCAATTTCATAGTAAAGTAATCAGTATCAATACCACAATAATTAACTGTTATATCAGTTTCAGATAGTGAATATTTTTTGATGAGTAAATTTTTATTATAATTTGAAATTGTAATAAATGGTTTTGCATTTAATATTAGTTCTTTTAAATATGGTGCAGGATAAAGTAGAAGTTCTGAACCATGACCAGTGCAACTGAACGGTACATTAAGAAATTTTGATAATAACATTCCTTTTAGTGCTGCATTGTTTGCAAAGTGAGCGTGAATATGTTCTGTTTTTATTAAATTTATTTCGTGATAGTGAGATAAAAAAAGCAATGAATCTTGAAATCCCAAATATTTTATCAATAATTTATAATGGTTTATTGTTTTGAAAAATGTTTGATTTAGTAATATGAGAAGATTCCACCATTTTATTTTTGATGATATATATATCACTTTAAATGGAAGATTCATTAGTTTCTCATTTTTTTCTCCCCATATAGAAATGACAGTAATTTCATGCCCCATTTTTGTCAATTCTATCATTTCATCATGTGCAACGATTTTGTGTTTTGTTGGATAGAAATTTAGAAAGTATGTGATCTTCATTTTTATATTCAATTAGGTTAAGTAATATGTATTTTCAATAATCACTTTATACGGCAAAGCCACGCTCAGTCACAGAAATATAGACTAATGCACGTGTTTACATATTACTATTTTATAAGATAAATTTCTATAGATAGATGAAGATAATGATAAAATACAACATTTTTGTATATGAACATTGAAATAAGATGAAAAATAAATAAAAGATATTGAAAGGTAACGGTTTGAGATATGCGACGTTTTTTTCCGAGCCTAATAGGCCGAAGGTAGGCTCGGAAAAAATGTGGCAAAGCCCAAGAGAGGCGATAGCCGAACGCAGCGTATATTCTTGTTGTAGAAGCGTGCCGAGTTTATTGTTCTGTGGTCGTCTTAACTCTTAAAAAGTTAATACTTTTTCACATTCAATTACCCATTCTGCTAATT
>JAOZSG010000088.1:0-3270 GCA_029939785.1 Fidelibacterota bacterium
ATTTAATTAACAAACTAAAACTGGAATTTGGAAATAATAATGCCTTTGTATTTATTGATGAAATCCAGAGAAAAGAAAATGCAGGATTATTTTTAAAAGGTATTTATGATAAAAATTTACCATATAATTTCATTATTTCAGGATCCGGTAGTCTTGAATTAAAAGAAAAAATACATGAATCACTTTTAGGCAGAAAAAAAACATTTGAGTTAATGCCTATTTCTTTTCGGGAATTTTTAGATTACAAAACTGAATATAAATATTGTGACAGACTATATGATTTTTGTAAAATAGAATATGAAAAATTAAATTTACTATTAATCGAATATATGAATTTTGGAGGTTATCCCCGAGTAATTACAAGTACAAAAATTGAGGATAAAAAAGATATAATCAATGAAATTTCACAAACTTATTTGGAAAAGGATATTTCTTTTCTATTAAATATTTCAAGACCTGATATATTCATGACAATGATTAAATTATTAGCAGACCAAACTGGAAAAGTGATTAACTATACAAAATTATCAAAAGATGTGGGAGTATCTTTATCTACACTAAAAAAATATTTATGGTATGCCAAGAAAACTTTTTCTATTAATATTATAACTCCATATTTCAAAAATTACCGAAAGGAAATAAAAAAAGCTCCTTGTGTATATTTCAATGATCTTGGTTTTAGAAATTACGCTATGAATTTATTTGGACGTTTGAGTAATCCCGGACAGTTTGGTTTCGTTTTTCAAAATTTTATTTACAATCTGCTAAAAGAAAAAATAACCAATAAAGGTTATATCCTGCATTATTGGCGTACTACTGATAAAACAGAAGTTGATTTTGTGATTAATAAAGGCAATGAACTTATACCGATTGAGGTTAAATATTCTGCATTAAAAAATACCTCGACAAAACGTTCTTTAAGAAGTTTTATTGATAGATATAATCCCCGGATTGCTATAGTAATTAATTTAAATTTGTCAGCGGAAATAAATATAAATGAAACAATTGTTAAATTTTTACCATTCTATCAGATTGAAATAGAAAATATTCTTTAATCCACTAATCCCAGCAAATTAAACATAAAAGCATAGATAAAAGCAGTTCTTTTATATTTTTTAAATCTTCCGGAAGATCCACCATGTCCTGAAGACATATCGATATCCAGTAATAGTAGATTTTTATCGGTTTTCATATCTCTGAGTTTTGCCACCCACTTTGTAGGTTCAAAATATTGCACCTGAGAATCATGAAGTCCTGTTGTTACCAGCATTGCTGGATAGTCTTTTGCTTCCACATTATCATAGGGAGAATAGGATAACATATAATCATAATATTCTTTGTTTTTCGGATTTCCCCATTCATCGAATTCACCAGTAGTGAGAGGAATAGACTCATCAAGCATAGTTGTAATCACATCAACCCATGGTACTTCTGCCAATATACCTTTATACAGTTCAGGACGCATATTTGATATGGCTCCCATAAGTAATCCACCTGCACTTCCGCCTTCGGCAAATAATTTTTCCGAACAAGTATATTTTTGATCAATAAGATATTCAGAACAATCAATAAAATCGTTGAATGTATTTTTTTTCTTTAACAATTTCCCTTCTTCATACCACATTCTTCCCATAGTGGAACTACCACGAACATGAGCAATAGCATATACAAATCCACGATCTAGCAGACTTAAAACTTTTGAACTGAAATAAGGATTGACATTCGCTCCATAAGAACCATAGGCATATTGCAATAATGGATTTTGTCCGTCTTTCTTTATACCTTTTTTATATACAATAGACATTGGTACTTTTGCTCCATCACGAACTGTGACCCACACTCTTTCGGATTTATAATTTTCAGAATCAAAATCTCTTCCAACCTCATCAATCTTTAATAGTTTTCTATCTTTTGTAATCATATTATAATCAAAAGTTGACATTGGAGTAGTCATAGAAGAATACTGAAATCTTAATGTCTCAGTTTTAAATTCATGGTTTGAGGAGGTAAATGCAACATAACTTTCCTCATTAAATTTGATATAATGGTCAGATTGATTTTTTAGGTTAATTACTCTGAGTTGGGAGATTCCTTTTATTCTTTCACTTAAAATAAGATAATTTTTAAAAACATCTATACCTTCCAGAAGTACATCATCACGATGAGGTATGACCTCTTTCCAGTTTTTCTGTTCCGGCTCTGTTTCTGATGTTTCCATTAGTCTGAAGTTTTTTGCATTATAATTTGTCAGGATGTAAAATTTGTTAATATGGTGAAAGATAGAATATTCATGATCTTTTGCCCGCTTTTCAAATATAACATAAGGTTTATCCGGATTATCAGCATTAATCAATTTTTCTTCACTCGATAGGGTAGAATATGAGGTTAATACAATATATTTGCCTGATAAAGATTTATTGATATATATGCTGAAAGTATTATCTGTTTCATGATAAACTTCTACATCTTGTGATACATCAGTTCCCAACTTATGTTTCCATACTTTATATGCTCGTAATGTGTGGTCTTTGGTTGTATAGAAAATTGTTTTATTATCATTTGCCCAAACAGGACTTCCAGTAGTATTTGGAATATTATCAGAATATAATTTGTTAGTTTTAAGATTTTTAAAATGGATTGTATATTTTCTCCTGCTAACTGTATCTACCGCAAAAGCAAGAATTTGGTTATTTGTACTAATACTTAAACCTGTTGCCCGATAATATTTGTATCCTTTTGCAAGTTCGGGAACATTTAGCAATACTTCTTCATTTGCATTAAGATTTCCCTTTTTTCGTGCATAAATTGGATATTCTGCTCCTTTTTCATATCTATAGTAATAATAATATCCATTCTTTCTATAGGGTACAGAATTATCATCTTGTTTGATGCGTCCTGTAATTTCATCATATAATTCTTGCTGAAAATCTTCAGTATGTTTCATCATCGCATTCTTATAAGCATTTTCAGCATTAAGATAATCCATAACTTTCTGATTTTCTTTTTCATTCATCCAATAATAATTATCAATCCTGGTTTCACCATGAATCGTTAGTTCTTTTGCAATTTTTTCTGCAACTGGTGGTTTTACATTCTGATCATTACTATTCATGGCACAACTCCCTATAAACAAGACTGTTAATAACATAAAAAGAATGAATTCTTTTCTCAACTGTTTCATCTGTTACCTCATAATCTATTTATTATTTATTTTTAGGGAAATTAAATTATTTTTATCATAATACCAATCTTTACAATTGACAATTATTA
>JAOZSG010000088.1:3370-10938 GCA_029939785.1 Fidelibacterota bacterium
TTTATCTGTTAAATAATCAATAGCAAAATATAATACCGGTATTATCCACAATAATTTTTGTAAAAAATTTATTGCTTTTTTTGTCTCTGTAGTTGTCAAATTTGTAGTCATTTTAATTCCTTTCGACTTATTTATAATTTTCTCTTAATTAGTCGCAGGTTTTTCAAATCACTACATTTTTTCAATTAGAAATAAAAAAATACCGTTATTTTTCTTTGAGTTTTTTAATCCGTTCTTTTGCATCAAGTATTTTATCAGATGTTTGAGGAGCATTTTTCCAAAAATCCAGAAATTTTCTGTATTGTATTATAGCCTTGAAATTTTGACCATCTTTTTCATATGCCAATCCAAGTCCATAGTGATAAACAGGATGAATCAATCTAAGATCATTTCTATCAGGATTCATTTTCATGATTTTTTCATATTCTGTAATTGAATTTTGAATATCACCATTTTTATAATATGCATATGCTAATACATTTTTTCTTGTAAAATTATAAAATATAGAATTAATCGATGTTTTGGGAGCTTGTATTTTTATTTTTGTTTTATTTTTGTAAAACTTAATTGCTGATTTTGCAGCTCCCATATCAATCATTTGTTTAGAAAAAATGTCATTATAAAAATAGAGTGCCCAATCTCTACTCATTTTTAGATTGGCAATCCTTGAAGAGTTATTTCCTGCACTACTTAGTAATTCATTCATGTCGAACTCTTCAATATTCAATAAAATTTTAAAAACTATTGCAAAGACATTATCTATATTTGTATTATTGATATTAAAATATTCATCAACTTGTTTAAAATGAATATCACTGTTTTCAATATCTCCAATTTCCTGATATAAGGTATATAATTGAAAATTACAAATCGCAACTCTTAATGTGTTATTTATTTCAGTATAATTCTTAATAGCAGTCTTCACATCTATTATTGCTTTTGTATAGTCACCAAGCCAATAGTTAATAAATCCTCGTAATTGATAGCGTTCAGCCTTTCGCCCATTAGTTTTTTCTAAAGTTATAGATAAATTAATCCATTCGAGACATTTATCATATTCCTCCAGCAAAGCGTACATATATCCAATTTTATATTCTGAAAAACCGGGAACAATCCTGGATGCTTCTTTGTATTTTTCTATAGCATCTTCAATTCGACCCATTGTATAAAATACATCACCCATTGTATCATGTGGATTTGCATCATCCGGATATATTTCTGAATATCTTCTAATATATTCAAGAGCTTTTTCATAATCTAAAATATCAGGTCTAATATTATAATAAATTAATAAATTTAATACAGGTCCAAAATCAGGATCAAGTTCAAGAACATGTTGTAATTCCTTTAATGCTCTGGAATCACCAATTCCCAAATATGTTGTTCCGAGATAGTAGTGTATTAGTTTATCATCTGGATATTCTATTGCACCTTCTTCTATTAAACGTAAACTTTTCTCCAGATCTTCTTCAAATACAGCAGCATACATTGCATCAATTATTAATTTTTCTTTACCTTTTAATCCTTCTGAGAATTTTTTAGCCTTTTTTAAGGATTCGATGCGTTTTTTTTCATTTCCGACTGTTCCGTATACCTGACCAAGAACCAGATGTGCAGATGCAAAAGTGGAATCTAATTCAATAGCCTTTTCAAAATATTTAATCGCATCATCAAAATAGGCAAGATACATACTTTCTGTACCTTTTATATAATTTTCATAAGCTTCTATAGATTTTGTGGTCATATCTGAGATATCAATATGATCCTGTTTCTTTATTTTGATTCCTATTCTATCTACTACTTGTTGAGTCAGTTCATCAACCATTGTAAAAAGATCATTAATAGAATTTCCATCAACTTGCTCAGATCCGATATTTCTACCTGTTATCACGTCTGATAATTGAGCATTTATTCTGATCCGATCACCTATCTCGATTATACTTCCCAACATCATAATTTTTACGTTTGCTTCTTTTGCTACCTGTGTGGCAACCTCACGATCAATTAATTTGACTTTATCCTTTCCAGTCTTTTTTAAAAGATCAAACAAACGTTGGCTACTAACTACTTCCAGTTCTTCAAAGCGTGACAGATTCGTAATTAATAAATCAACAAGAATATTTTCTAAATCTTTTCTCTCAGTTCTGTTTTCAAAATACATTACAGCTATTGATCTATCAGTAATTTCATTTTGTATAGAATTTTTACTTTGAATTTTATTAGAAAGAAATAGGGTAATAGCAATAATCAATAATACTATTCCTGCAGCAAAAACAACTAATTTTTTCCGTTTTTGAGGAGTTAATATAATTGTAGTAGATTCATGGATAGATTTATTTTCCTGATTTTCTTTAACTCTACGCTCTATTGTTATAGTAGTCGAATTTTGAATACTGGGTATTTTACCGGAATCTCTTTTTAATCTTTTGATTTCAGACAAAAAATCTTCCATTCGTTGATATCTGTATTCAGACTCTTTATCTAATGAACGATTTATGGTATTTGAAAAATCTTGTGGTAAATCAGGAATATAATTTTGAAGTGATTCAGGATCATTATTAATAATTGAATATAATAATGCCTGAGGATAATCGCCCCGAAAGGGTAAACAGCCAGTTAACATTTCATAAAAAATTATTCCTAATGACCATATATCTGACCTATGATCAACATCTCCACCAGTTGCTTGTTCCGGTGACATATAGGCAACAGTACCCATGGTTGAACCATCGGTAGTCATATCTATTCCGGCCATCTTAGCAAGGCCAAAATCTAATATTTTTACAACGCCATCATCTGTTATTATTATATTACCCGGTTTAATATCACGATGAATTATTCCTTTTGAATGGGCTTTGTCCAATCCTTGTGCAATCTGTGAAGTTATTTCAAGAGCTTCATTGATATCAAGTGGACCTTCTTTTATTTTTTCTTTAAGAGTTTTTCCTTTGTAATAACCCATTGCAATAAATAATTCACCATTATCAGTCTCATCTATTTCAAAAATAGTACAAATATTTGGATGATCAAGAGCTGATGCGGCTTTTGCTTCCTGGATAAAGCGCTCTTCTTTTTCCTTATCTTCAGCATATTTTGATGGTAAAAATTTCAGAGCAATGTTTCGGTCGAGTTTTAAATCTTTGGCTTTATAGACAACTCCCATTCCACCTTCACCTAGGCGTCCTGTTATTTTATAATGAGATATTGTTTTACCAATCAATTGAAATAATTCCCATTTTTATATTAATATTTATAAGGCTTTATTTTTTTCGCTTTATAACAATTAAAGTCATATCATCCTGTTGAAATCCCATTGTAAAAGTTCGAACTTCTTTAATTATTTCATCGATTATTTGCTGCGAAGATTTATTTTTGTGCTTTTCTATGGCTTTTTCTAAACGCCATTCATCGTAGTCCTCTACTTCATGATCACCAGCCTCTGTAATACCATCGGAATGAATTACAAGAAGGTCACCTGGTTGCATTATCATTTTATCTTCTTCATAATTTGTATGCTCGAGAAAACCAAGAACAGTTCCGCCAACATCCAGTTTTATTAATTTACCATTATCCGGTAAATACATAGGAGGAGTATGTCCAGCGATTGAATATGTTAATTCATTGGTTTTTGTATTTAAAACTGCATAAAATAATGTGGCAAATTTTTGAATATCTGTGCTATGATATAAAAATGTATTGGATTTTCTTAATACTTCGGAACATGAAAATGTAGAAAAAGCCTGTCCCCGAAGAGTTGCCTGTAAATTTGCCATTAACAATGATGCAGGAATGCCTTTTCCTGAAATATCTCCCAGACAAAAAGCCAAATGGTCATCATTAATAGGAATAAAATCATAATAATCACCTCCAACTTCCTTTGCAGAAATGCTCAATCCAGCGATATCATATCCATCAATCTGTGGCAATTCTTTTGGAAGCAATTGATTTTGAATTTCATGGGCAACCAGCAAATCTTCCTCAAGAGATCTTAATTCTTTTTCTTTTTTATATAATCGAGTACTCTCAATAACTTGGGCAGACTGAGCTGCAATTATTGAGAGAATTCTTTGATCATTTTGAGTGAAACCTGTCTCTGTTCTTTTATTAAATAAATTTAAACAACCAATCATTCTACCTTTAACATTAAGAGGAACACTTAATAAGGATTTAATTGAGAAATCCATTTTCCCAAATATTTTAAAGCGATTATCAGATTGAAAATCATTTACCAAAAGAGATTTTTTATTTTGTAACATCCAACCTGAAAGTTGAATTCCAAAATGGTATGGAACTTTAGATTCGGACTTATCTATTTTCCGGATCATTGTCTGAAAGGGTTTGTCAGATGTTTCATCATCCAGAAGCATAATTGCACCTTGTTCTACATTAAGGTTTTTCACACACTTATGTACGATTAAATCTACTACCTGATCTAATTCCCATAGTCCGCTTACTGCTGTCGCAATATCATTTAAAATAGAAAGTTCCTGAACTGCTTCCCGTAGTCTTTCTAATTCTATTTTATCTCTATTTGTTTCTTTGGCAAACAATTTTTAACAAATCCTTTTTGTAATTGAAACTATTCAGCAGGTTTCTCTTCTGAACTGAAAGAGTCAACAGCTTCTTTTACAGTATCATATGTTTCAAATACGTCTCTTAATTTCATTTGATAAAGTAAACTATAAATCTTACGTGAAGGTCGTGCAATTTTCATGTTTCCACCAACGCTTGTTAATGAGCTATAAGAAGCCATCAATGCACCAAGACCAGTACTGCTGAACCACTTTACTTTACCAATATCTACAACGACATTTTTTTTGCCTTCTTCTATCATGTTTTTTACATACGGATGAATATCAATTACTACATTGATCATCTGACCGGATAAAACTAATACATATACATCGCCTTCTTGTTTTTCTTGAATTTTCATCATTTTCTCCTATTTTCTGGTTTAATATTTTTTTACCAAAATTATTTTGTTTTTACCATTATTTCGTTCGTATTTTACATCATCTACTAAAGTTTTTATCAATGGAATTCCTAATTTTCCTTCACTATATTGCATAAAATCCTGATCTTTTTCAAATTTTTGAATATTATCAAAATCGATAAAATCACCAAAATTTATTATTTCGGCAATTATTACTTCTTTTTGAAAATTTAGTGTTAACTCTGACATGTCTGAATTAGAACTATATGTAATTGCATTATTATAGGCTTCTCCTACTGCTACTGCAAAAACATCTGCTGTTTCCTCTTTCATCCCGTGCTGTATTGAAAGAAAATGAATTAAATCCCAAGTCTTTTCTATATTATCTTCATTTCCTTTTATTTTTACCTGATAATTCATTTGTACCAACACTAATTTACTTTATTTTATGAACATAAATAGCAAGTATGAATATAACAAAACAAACAAACAATAAAAAGGCAAATTAAGTTTATTAACACTATATTAATAAAAAATTACATCTTCATAATATTCAAATAATATTTTCTTTATTAGAACCAATTATTACTGATATATTGTCGTATGATTCATTGCTATAAGCCCAATTTATTAATTCTTCTACTGCATTTTCTATAACTCCTGAATTTAAAATAATATCCATAAATTGTTTACTGAGATCGTCAAATTTATAAATTAATAAACCATCTGAGCAGAGCAAAAATAAATCATTGTTTTGTAATTCGTATAGTTCTTCTTTTATCGGATAAATATCAATTTTTTCATATTTGCCAGATATAGATTTTGTTATAATATGACCTAATTTTGATTCAAGATATTCATCGATTTTTGCATCAGGATAATTATCTTGATATTCTTGCAAATAGGAATTATCAATTGTTATTTGGTTCATTTTGTCTTTGGTTAAAATATATGTACGACTATCTCCTATATTTCCAACAATATATTTTTGGTTATATCCAAGTACAATTGTAAGGGTTGTACCCATATTTTCCAATTTTGAGTTTTCTTTTATCAAATTTTTAATAATTTTATGAGATTCCGCATAAATATTCTTAATAGTTATTCTTAGTTTTTTTTCTGATGGTTTTTTGCAAAAATGCTGAAAACTTTTTTCACATTGCTCAATAACAGTTGTACTGGCAATTTCGCCACCTCTGGATCCACCCATGCCATCTGCTACAGCAAGTATAAAACATTTATTCTTTATTTGATAAAAAATTCTATCCTGATTATAGTTTCTGCGACCTTGAATTGATTTTCCAAATATTTTCATTTGAATCCTAAATGTAACTGTTTTGAATATATATAAAATGTACACATATTTACAAGGTAAGATAAAGAGTATAAATAAAAAAAGGTCTAAGTTGAAATACTTAAACCTTTTATTTATTTGAGCGGGGGCGAAGAGACTCGAACTCTCAACTTCTGGCGTGACAGGCCAGTGCTCTAACCAGTTGAACTACGCCTCCTTATTTCAAAAATGCTTTTTCTTTTAAAGCGTCGCAAATATAGTAAGAAAAAAATAACAGTGCAAGAAATAAAAATATTTTTTCTAGTTTTTTTAGTTTCAACTATATTACTTATATTTAATTTTGACATATATTATTTTACATACTTATTTGCAACCAAAAAATATAAGGATATCAAGTGGCAACAATTCAATCAGCATTTTATAATTCAATCAATAAGCATAATTTAGTAAAACCCGATCAAAAAATCCTACTTGCTGTATCAGGAGGAATTGACAGTTTGATTATGACAATATTGTTTAATGAATATAACAAAGCATTAAACAATTCATTGGATTTACAGGCAGTGTATATAAAAATACAACAGGTTACAATTGAGGATCAAAGAATCAATCAAATTCAAAAATACTTACATGAGTGGAATATTCCATTTCAAATTATCAATGGATCTGTATCCGATGATGTTAAGTTCAGGTGTTATGCCTGTGCAAAAGAACGCCGGAAGCAATTATGTATTTATTCAGATAAAAATAATTTCGATGCAATATCACTTGGACATATACTTGATGATTATTTGGAAACAGGATTGATGAATATGATTTTTCATGGTCAATTGGAATCCATTAAACCAAAAGATACAATGTTTAACGGAACAATAACAATTCTACGACCTTTGCTTCCAATTTACAAAAGTAAAATAATTCAGTATGCTGATTCTATAAAAATAGAATTAAGCAAACATGATTGTATGTTTGAAGAAAACAATAAAAGAAATGAAATAAGAAAGATGATAAAGCAACTAAGCATATTAAACAAAGGCTATAAAAGTAATCTTCGAAAAATCATTAATAAATGGAATAATTACGAAATATAAAATATCGCTTAAAACATTCAGAACTCTGGATTTGGCGTAAACAATTGTCTTGGTTTTGATAGAATAGTACCGTACCTAAAGGTACGGGTTTTTGAGTGGCTAAATGTTATTACAAATAGAGTCGCCACGCTGTGGCTGAAATCAATTACTGATTACCAATTAGCAAACATATTCAAAATATCCAATATCCAACAAGGAATTTCCACAGGGATGAAGGAAAAATGTTTATTCATTGATTGGTCTCTTTGAA
>JAOZSG010000395.1 GCA_029939785.1 Fidelibacterota bacterium
GAGCGTCCAGGTGCAGTATATTTGGCTGCTGCATTGGCTGGATACAATCAAAAAGGATTGCCTGCTTTCGGAATCTATGGAAAACATGTTCAGGATTCTGATGATACATCCATTCCTGAAGATGTTAAAACAAAAGTATTAAATTTTGCTAAAGCAGGACTTGCTGTTGCAGAAATGCGTGGCAAAACTTATTTGGGTCTTGGCTCAGTTTCAATGGGAATTGCAGGTTCTATTGTAGATCCTGGTTTTTTTCAGGATTACCTTGGAATGAGAACTGAATTTGTTGATATGACCGAATTTACCAGAAGAATAAATGAAAAAATTTATGATGAAGAAGAATTTCAAAAAGCATTGAAATGGACAAAGGAAAATTGTAAAGAAGGAAAAGATTACAATCCTGAAGACAAACAATCTGATCGTAAAAGAAAAGATGAAGAATGGGAAGTTGTTATAAAAATGACATTGATTGCCCGTGATCTTATGATCGGTAATCCAAAACTTGCAGAAATCGGTTTTGGTGAAGAAGCACTGGGACGAAATGCAATTGCTGCTGGTTTTCAGGGACAAAGACAATGGACAGATCATTTCCCAAATGGCGATTTTATGGAAACAATGATGAATACTTCTTTTGATTGGAATGGAATCAGAGAAGCCTTTGTATTTGCTACTGAAAATGACAGTCTGAATGCTGTTCCTATGCTATTTGGACATTTGCTGACGAATACAGCCCAGATTTTTTCTGATGTTAGAACTTATTGGAGTCCTGAATCTGTAGAACGAGTAACCGGAATTAAATTAGAAGGTAAAGCATCAAATGGAATCATTCACCTGATAAATTCTGGTTCAACAACTTTGGACGGAACCGGTCAGCAGGAAATTGATGGAAAACCAGCAATGAAACCATTTTGGGACATTACTTCTGAAGAAGCAGAAAAATGTCTGGAAGCAACTGAGTTTTGTGCTGGAATCAAAGAATATTTTCGTGGTGGTGGTTACTCATCCAGATTTCTTACAAGAGGTGAAATGCCTATTACAATGTCACGAATAAACATTATAAAAGGACTTGGACCTGTATTGCAAATTGCAGAAGGTTATGCTGTTGATATTCCGGAAAAAGCACATAAAATTTTGGAAGAAAGAACAAATCCAACCTGGCCAACAACCTGGTTTGCTCCTACAATAACCGGAGAAGGTGCATTCAAAGATGTTTATTCTGTAATGGCAAATTGGGGTGCAAATCATGGTGCAATCAGTTATGGACATATTGGAGATAAACTTATTACATTAGCATCAATGTTACGCATTCCTGTAAATATGCATAATGTATCTGAAGATAGAATTTTTCGTCCAAGTGCTTGGAATGCATTTGGAACTGCAAATTCTGAATCTGCAGATTACAGAGCATGTGAAAATTTTGGATCACTTTATGGGATAAAATAGAAAAAGGTTTTAATCACTCATAATACAAAAAACCTCAGGTATAGATCCTGAGGTTTTTTTTGTTTTGTAGAAAAAACAGTATGTTTTAATAAAACAATTTACTGTATAATATATTTGGTACTATTTCATAAATATACATTTTTGAATTGATGTTTGATTATTTGCCTGAAAGTTGATAAAGTAAACACCGGTTGAAAATTGTGAAGCATTCCAATTGATAGTATGACTTCCTGCACTTTTAGAACCTGACATTAATTCATCTACTTTATTACCGGAGATATCATAAACTTCAATTTTTACATCACACTGTGTGGCTATATCAAAAGAAATATTTGTATTTGGATTAAACGGATTTGGATAAATATTAGTAATATCATATTTTTCAGCAGTGTTAGAGGCTTCTTCAGGAATTGAAATTGAAACAACATTATCAGAATGTACTTTAACTTTATTTGTCTGATCTACGTCTGAGATACGATAATTATATACATTACCGGGAATAATATCAGTATCAATATAAGAATAATCATTTTGTTCTGTTGTACTACCATATCCAAGTAATCTGTCATCTGTATAGTAAGAAGCAATTTCTTCCCAATCACTTAATCCTGTTTTTCTTTCGAGGATAAAACCTTTGTTGTTAACTTCACTTGCTGTTGACCAATTGATATTTACATTACCATTAGCATATTTAGTCTTGAAATCAATCAAATTAACATCTAAAGAAGTTCCTAAATATTTTACACCAATAATAGCTGAAACGTCATCAAAATCTCTGTCTTTAGGTTTGCCACCAGGTTTTGTTATCTGATCTTCAAATCCTATAATGAATTTTGTATTCGATGGAACTGGACCACTTGTAGTTGAAATAGGTTCAGGTATATATGGAAACAAAACAGATTGTTTAATACCATTTGGATTTAAATAACTATCTGAATAATAAAAAGGTCTTTTTGTTTTAATGTCAGTACCATTACCTTTTCTGTCCCAACCATTTGCAACTATAAACCATGCAATTGTTGTTCCTGCTTCAAATTCACCTAAATTTAAAGTTCTACCGCGTGGTAAGAAAGGTGGTGGTGGATCTTGTCTGTTCCACGTTCCATCTTCTACATTTGGAAATAACATCTGATATTCAGTAATATCTGTAGTTGATGTAGGTGGGTTATCATTATCATAAGTATAATATCCTAAAGAACTATGATAACCAGCAGTTTCGCCATAAAAAGTAACTTTAACCTCGGCATTTTGTAATAGTACTATATTAGATGGTAATGCAGGATTTAATAAAGGACTATTTGCTTTTTCAAGATTATGTTTATCCCAAATATTGGCGTTAATAAAAGCCTCCAATGCAGGTGTTACTGCTTCTTGACTAACATCTGGATTTGGTCCATACATATGGAATAATTGTGGTATTCCAAATTCATTATAAATATCTTTTC
>JAOZSG010000396.1 GCA_029939785.1 Fidelibacterota bacterium
TTTCCGGTGGATATTCCTTAATAAAACCTGGAGTAACTTCTGTTGGCGTCTGAGGAGTTGTTTCTGTATCAAATGGTCCAATTACCATCCAATTATTAATAAATCCTGCATTTTGTTTAACCATCTCAAACAAATCATGCATAAGACCCGGTTTAGATAGTGCAGGTAAATTTGAGCCATCACGTGTTTTACCTCCCAGTTTGAATATCTCCATTGCATTTTCTCTCAGAATCATATTTGCAATATTAATCGCCTCTGTCTCTGTAATATAACCATTGGCAACTTTTTCGATTAACACTTTTGCAACCACTCTTCTAGCCATCACTGAATGAGCATATACACCTTCCACAGTACCATAATCACCACCAAAAGCCATGATTTTGTTTGCAGGAACTGTTTCGAGCCATTCGTGCAAATATCTCTCGCTATAATAGGGCGAAATAATCTGAGACCATGTCATATCAATAAATACATTAGGAGAATTCTTGGCCAGTACTGATAATTCGCCACCATAAGGATAACTGCCATGAAAAATACAAAACTTAACATCCGGATATTGATGAAACAGATTGTTCAGATGTGTCGGCTTTGAATTGGTGATCAGGTTTCCATTTCCTGCTTGTAGTCCTGTATGTATCTGAACTGGAAGATCATGCTTATCGGCAAGTTCAAGAATTTTGTGCATCATATAATCCTGCAAAGGTTTTACACTTTCAAAACTTAGTCTGGGTAGGGTTCTATCTCTTGTAAATAGTTTTGTAAAAATTTTCTCTGCAACTTCTTTTGAAGTATTCTCATATTTTATTATCCGTTTATATGCAAGAGCTGACTTAACTCCCACCATATTATACTCTAATCCAGCCTGAAATGCTTTCTTAAGTGCAAGTTCGTAATCATCAAGACTCTTTGTTTCAATTCCATATTCTTGTCCAAGTTTTTCTATCTCTGAAGGGGAAAACACATTAATGAAATCGTCATATCGCTCTACATGGACATAGAATTCCTTATCAAATTGTACATGTCCTCTGTGTGGCTTATATCCCCAATCTATTATACTGATATCAATCTTAGCTTTATCCTTTAGCACATGCTTATACCATCCGGGTTTCATTGAATCATTTATTCTCTTTGAAAGTTCCTGATATGTATCGTCGTTGATGTCAGATATTCCATAAAGATCATTTGCAGCAATTAGTGCCACTCTTCCATAACCGGTAGTCCTCATAGAATACCAGAAGGGTTTTACTATCTCCCAGCGATCTGAAATTGAAAATGTATTACCGACAATCATATTTAAAATAGCAGGTGACATCCCTGAAGATATGAAATCATCCTTAATATACTGCTGAAATAAATGTGTAAAATCGAAGTTGGAATTCGCCATCACTTGCCACTCCATCATCAGATGTTCATGTGTATCAATCAGCCGGATATCATTCACTACTTTCTCTATTCGTTTTTCAAATCCTGCTTCCGGCAGAATTGTTGTTCTTATTTGTGCTTTTAAATTAGGCTGGTTAAAAAGCCCAAATAGGATTAAGATACAACTAAATCCTATTATATTCATATTTATCTTTTTCATAGTACAATCTCCTAAATTATGACATTGTCGACTATTTAATACAAATTTGTTTCACAATAAAATCACCAGGACGTATAATTGTAAAATAATTGGCTCTCTTCAATTTGATTACTACTTTCTCTCCTGGTATCAGGTCTGGAATTCTCTTATGTTCAGTTCTATTTTTTATATCATTAATAGTTTCTGATGATACAATTGAATATCCCTTAACAGAGTATCTGGGGAGTGTCGATTTACACTCTAATGTAAATATTACTTGATTGGTAGTCTCTTCAATTTTTAATATTTCAATTGGCGATAAATGGTTAACCAATATTTTAAAAGAAGGCTTAGTATTCCCTAATAAATCAGTAACACCATGAACTCGTTGACGATATTTACCTTTACCACCTTCACCAATATGTGTGCGGTAATCATTAAGAGAAAAATAAATTGCCCCTGCAACAAATTCTCTGGATAAATAATAGTCAATATGTGTGTTCATATCACGTATTCTTCTTTCGTCACCACCTTTGAACTGTGGTTCACAAAGTCCAAACTCAGCAATCACCAATGGTTTATTAGGATTTGCCTCATGAATTTGATCAAGCAAAATACCAATACTATCGGTATGTTGACTATGCCAGGTACCCTGATAATCATTCCACATTAAAAAATCACCTACCTGAGTAGCATCTTTCGCCGGATTCTCATGTAATGTATTACTGGTATAACTAATAAACCTGGTTGAATCCAGTAATTGAACATAATTCTTTGTTTCTAATAAAAATGACTTGACAATATCTGCTTGCCCATTTAGCTCATTGCCAATACCCCATGAAAAAATAGACGGAGCATTATAATCACGCCTAATCATTTCATCAATATGTGTTTTGATTGATAACTTTACAGAATCGGTTAATTCATTCGGGAGTTGCCAGTGAGGAATTTCTTCCTGTACTAATATTCCATTTCTGTTGCACCAATCGATAACTTTTTCATCTTGCTGCCAATGGAAACGCACAAAAACTGCATTGGATTCCTTTATCAACCCAAGCATCTTTTCTATTTCGTTATAGTCTTCTGCAAACCCTTTTTCCGGATTTGAGCCGGGCATCCACTCAATACCTGGAAGTCGGACTTGTTCGCCATTTAAATAAAATTCAGAACCTTTGGAAATAAATTCTTTAAATCCGGTTATGCTGTAATAATTATCTGTTTGAACACCATTAACATACATACCAAACTCGATATTATATAAATTTGGGGCATCAAAGTGCCATAGATTAATGCCGGATACATCAATCGATGCAGTATAAAAAA
>JAOZSG010000089.1 GCA_029939785.1 Fidelibacterota bacterium
GTTCAGGAAGTCCGCCAACATTATGATGACTTTTTATTACATGAGATTTTCCTTTTACAGATCGACTCTCAATTACATCAGGATATAAAGTTCCTTGTGCTAAAAATTTAAAATCAGAGTGTTGTTTTGCAATTTTTTCAAAAGCATTAATGAATTCTCTGCCAATAATTTTTCTTTTCGTTTCAGGATCGGAAACTCCTTTTAATGCTGTTAAAAATTGCTGTGAATAATCATGCATTTCAACAGGAAGCCCCATTCCATCACGTAACATTTTTATTACTTTATCACGTTCATTCAATCTCAATAAACCGTTATCAATAAAAATTGGGGTACACTGATCACCAATTGCACGATTTATTAAAATACCCATAACAGAAGAATCAACACCTCCACTTATTCCCATGAGTACTTTATTATTGCCAACTAATTTTTGAATTTTTGATATTTCTTCTTTTATAAAATGTTCGGGAGTCCAGTTTTTTTCCAATCTACATATTTTAAACAGATAATTAGCAAGAATTTCTTTACCTTTTTCGCTATGAACGACTTCAGGATGAAATTGTAATCCGTATATTTGTTTCTCTTTATGTGACAATGCTGCCGGCACATTATTTTCTGACACAGCAATAATTTCAAAGTTTTCAGGAATACTTTCTATATGATCACCATGACTCATCCAAACTGTATTTGGCTGTTTGATTCCTAAAAACAAATCATGTTCTTTTTTATAATGAATTTGACTTCTGCCGTATTCTCTTGAGTTTGTAGATTCTACTTTTCCACCCAAATAGTGCATGGTTAACTGAACACCATAGCAAATTCCAAGTATTGGTAAATCAATATCAAATATTTTTTTGTCTATTTGAGGTGCATTCTCATCATTTACGCTAAAAGGTCCGCCGGATAAAATCAGTGCAGATACATTATTTTTCAGAATTTCATCAGGTGTAATTGATGGAAGGACGATTTCAGAATATACAGAAAGTTCTCTCACTCTTCTGGCTATTAATTGAGTATATTGAGATCCGAAATCCACAATCCAAATTTTCGTAACATTATTACTCATCGAGATCAGGTATCCTTTCTTTTAATTCTTCCAAAACTTCATAATTGGTCATATCATACTGTATAGGAGTTATAGAAATATAATTATTTTCAACTACTTTATCATCTACATCATCAGGTTCGTCAAGATCGGCTTTTGATCCACCAAGCCAATAATAAACTCTGTTTTTTAAATCAATTCGTTTTTCGAATTTTTCCGCAAAACGAGCCATTCCCTGTTTTGTAACTTTAACACCTTTTATTTCATTTTCAGTAATATTTGGGACATTGATATTTAATAGCGTTTTTTCAGCCAATCCGGTTTCAAATAGATGCAATGCCATTTTTGCAGCATATTTTGCAGCAGGTTCAAATATTGGATTTATATAAGTTGTAAGTGATACGGCAATTGAAGGAATTCCTAGAATTGCTCCTTCTGTTGCGGCAGAAACCGTTCCTGAGTATATGACATTTATACCGGTATTAGCACCCAAATTTATTCCTGACAAAACCAAATCAGGTTTTTTATCCAATAGAGAACAAACAGCAATTTTAACACAATCTGCCGGAGTTCCTGATACAGAAAAACCTTTCCAATCATCGCCTTTTTCAAAGTTATCAACTCTTAAAGGATCAGATAAAGTAATTGCATGCCCTACTGCACTTTTTTCTGTACTTGGAGCAACAACAATAATATCAGCAACCTTTTTTAATTCCATAATCAGGGCATGAATACCAGGTGCAGAAATTCCATCATCATTAGTTACGAGTATATATGGTCTTGCTTTATTGTTAACCAAAAAACACCATTATCCTTGATAGAGTATTTTTCATTTCAGTTCTTTCACAAATAATATCTATAAATCCTTTTTCCTGTACAAATTCAGCACGTTGAAATCCTTCAGGAAGATCCTGTCCTATAGTTTGCTTGATAACCCTTGCACCGGCAAAACCGATCAAAGCACCAGGCTCAGCAATATTTATATCACCAAGCATTGCATAACTGGCAGAAGTTCCACCTGTAGTTGGATCGGTTAATATCGAAATATATAACCCACCTTCTTCTGCAAACTGGGCAAGTTTCGCACTTGTTTTAGCCATTTGCATAAGCGACAATATACCTTCCTGCATTCTTGCTCCACCAGAAGATGATACAATAATAAAGGGGCATTTTTTTTCTCTCGCTTTATCAATAGCTACTAAAATTTTTTCACCTACTACTGATCCCATACTTCCGCCAACAAAACGAAAATCCATAATTGCTGCAACAACTTCTTTTGAATTTATTTTCCCAAAAACAGTTATTATTGCATCATTTAATTGAGTTTTATTGTGTGCTGTTTTTAGCCGGTCAATATATTTTTTTGAATCTTTAAAATTCAAAGGATCTGAAGATCTAATAGATTTATTAAATTCTTCATAGTCATCATCAAAAATTATTTTTACATACTCTGTGCTGGGCATCCGAAAATGATAGCGACATTTTGAACATATCCAAAAATTTTCTTCGATGGCCTTTTTGTAAAGGATTTCCGAACATTTCGGACATTTTATCCAAAGACCGTCCGGAATTTCTTTTTTAATATTTCCAACAAATCCAGTTTTATTTCTTTTAAACCAATCTACCATAGCAACCTTCTATCCGGTTTTAAATTATTTACCACTTCTATCCCATTTTTTTGCTTTAAAATTAGTGAGATAATTAGGTTCTAAATATTCATTAAAATTATTTATTAGATCATTATAATTTTCATAAGCAATTAACGCCACATTTTTTCCAAATGGCATCAATTCTTTTACATTCACTTTTTCGAGATTAAAATTATAATTGCCATAAAAAGTGCTAATTTCAGGATACTTAGATGCAATAATTTCAATATCTTCGAATTGTATATCACAATTAATATCTACTTTTTCATCAAATTTCTGATAAGTATAAAACACTTTATTACTGTGGGAATTAATAAAAAGCAATTTAGGCTCTTGGGAATTTTCATCCAGACTTCTACTCAAAACAGTAAGTGATGGAATTGGCAATATTGGCAAATTTCCGGAAAAAGCTAATCCTTTGGCTGTACTCAATCCAATTCGTAATCCTGTATATGACCCTGGTCCGATATTCACTGCGATTGCATCAATCTGATCAAATTTCAATTTTGCTTCTTTAAGAATATCATCAATAAAAAGAATTAATTTTTCTGAATGAATTGTCTTTGCGACTTCTGATTTTTCAGCAAGCAGTATATCATTTTTTACAAGACCCACACTACAGTTATCTGTTGAAGTATCTATTCCTAAAATTATTTTCTTATCCATAAACTTTTTCAGTATTATTAGTTTGTTATTTCTCTAACTTTTTCTAAAAAATTATCACTTGCACTGATATTTATAAATCTACAATTAATATCAGACATTTCATGTTCAAGATTTATTTTAATTGTATCCTTTGGCAGTAATTCTTCTATCTGGTCTGCCCACTCAACAAGTGAAATCCCATCTCCATATAAATAATCATTAATACCAATTTCCAACCATCCTCCAATATTATGTTCTCTGTAACAATCCATATGGTAAATAGCAGGAGTTCCGGAATATTCATTTATAAGTGTATAAGTCGGACTATCAACATCACGGTTTATTCCAAGTCCTTTACAGATTCCTTTTATTAAGGTTGTCTTTCCTGTTGCAAGATCACCGACAAATGCTACAACATTTCCAGGTATCAGCAGTTTAGCAAATTTTTCGCCAAACTCTCTTGTTTCTTGTTCATTATATGTTGTAAACTTTATCATTTTTTTTACTTCGGCGACATTATAACTACTGGTAATATTAACTCCTCCATTGATATACCCCCGTGCTGAAAAGTGTCCTTATAATGGGACTGAAATTTATGATAATTAGTTGGATATACGAAGTAAAAATTTTCCTTACTTACCAAATAATTACTATTAATTCCATGATCCGGCAGTTTATATTCTTCTGGATTTTTTATCACCAATGCCTGCTTGGGTGAACAGTTCAGATTACGTCCAAATTTAAATCGAATATTTGGAGAAGTGCTTTTATCACCGAGAATTTTCACAGAATTTTGGACCCTAATACTACCATGATCACTTGTTAAAACTATTTTGAAACCATACTCACTTAATTGTCTGATAATAGAAAACAACCAGGATTTCTGAAACCATGTTTTTACAACTGATCTGTAACTTGATTCATCAGACACAATTTCTTTCAATACATCTGATTCTGATCGTCTATGAGCCAAAATATCCACAAAATTTACAACCAGCGAAATGAAAGATTTCCCCAATAAGGATTTTATTCTATTTTCAGTTTTTAAACCTTCTTTTGAATCTAATATTTTTATATAATCCCATCCATTTTTAGGTGAAAAATCTTCTCGTTTAAAATAATCCACTATCATTTGTTTTTCATATCTATTCATAGATATTTCATCATCTTCTCCATCCCAGATACCAGTATATTGTTTTTGTATTTCATCTGGAAATAAACCGGAAAACATAGAGTTTCTGGAATAAGGTGTTGCAGAAGGTAAAATAGAGTAATGATATTTCAATTTGATATCATAATAATCATAGAGAAGAGATTCAAATTTCAACCATTGATCCAATCTTAAACAATCAATTACAATAAACAGTACTTTTTCATCATTTTTTAATAAGGGCATGACTGATTGTTTAATTACGTCAGGAGAAAGCATTGGTCGGAAATGGGAATCAGCTGTCAACCATAATTTGTAGTTTTTTTCTATATATTTACCAAACTCAATATTACAATCTCTTATTTGATTATACAGAGTTTCTTTGAGTCCTAAATCAGGATGCTTATCAAATTCAATATCCCATTTTGCAAGTTTGTGATAGATTTCGGTCCATTCATCATAATTAATCTCACTAAATAACTTATTGCTTATATCATGAAATTCCTGCATGTAATTTTTGGCAATATGCTCAGACGAAATTCTTTGCTGTTCTAATATTTTTTTACATGCGATTAATATTTGGCTTGGATTTACAGGTTTGGTAAGATAATCAGTTATTTTACCACCTATAGCCTTTTCCATGAGACTCTCTTCTTCATTTTTTGTAATCATTATAGCCGGAAGATTAATATCAATATCTTTGATTTTACTGAGTGTAGTTAACCCATCCATTCCAGGCATCATTTCATCGAGCAAAACAAGATTATAACTGTTTTTACTTACCAAATCCACAGCATCATTGCCATTGCTTGCAGTAGTTACATCAAAACCTTTACTTTTGAGAAATAATACGTGAGATTTCAATAATTCAATTTCATCATCAACCCAAAGAATTTTACCTTTCATAAAACAAACCTTTTCTTATATTTATAATAATTATTCAGAACTTATACTCTTATATATATTTATTGTTCAATTTTCTTATTAATTGAATAGCAAATATAACAATAAAACTTCCAATTTGTTAGTATTATCTAGTGGGCATGATCCCGCAATTAGTTTGTTGTAAACTTTGGGACTGCTTCCTTTTCTTTCTTTTAATATTTTGTCTTCTTGATATTGGTGCATTAACATCTATTTTTTGAAAACGACGTTTATTATCCTCAGTATCAGAGTTTAATATTTGTGAATTTCTGGTTCTGTTTTTATTTCTTCGATCTGAATCATAGTTTGTATTAGTTTTTAACATACCATAAACAATACGAAGTATTTTATGCATACAAACTCCAAGAGCAGACATTTTCTTTTTCCCTTGTTTTTCAACAGGATTTACTGGATAACGATTTTATTATCCTGTTGATCATGTTAATACTGTCTGAATTTTTTCTTTCATTTTTTCATATCCGCCAGTTGGCGGATGACACTACCTTTAACTGATCCAAATATATTTCTCTTATTAATGGATTATGATAGTAATGTTGAAAATGCCTATAATGCCACTTGATACTATAACTCTATGACAGATAGGATCTTATTTGATTTACAAGGAGTTCTGATATTAGGCAAAACAGAGAACCAAACAAAAAACAGAACACGAATTAAACTAATACCATCAATATATCAGATTCATTGTTTTTTCACAGGTGCCCAACGTTCTTCTTGTATTTTGTCAAAATATACTTCACAATCATTTGATTGTTTTTGTCCCAATCGACTTGTACCGCGATCTACAACAAATTTTAGATTTGATGTAAGCTGTTTAACGATTTCAGGATTTTCTTCAGCTCTGTTGTGCTCTTCGACGATGTCTTCTTTGAGGTTGTATAGTTCAACAATCGCTGGTTTTCCTCTGGAATTATCCAATTTTCTATGGGGAAGTTTAAAAACAATTTTCCAATCTCCACTTCGATACGCAAATTCACCATTACGTGAATGACTAACAAGATTTGTCCGAACTACTGAATTATCAGTTTTAATAAGAGAATTCAGAAAACTAAAACTGTCTTCGGCTACATTTTCAGGAAGTAATTCTTCACTGACAATTTCAGCACATGTTGCAAAAATATCATTGAGACAAACTAACTGGTTGCTGGATTTACCCTCTGCAACTTTCCCCGGCCAACGTACAATAAACGGAACACGATGTCCACCTTCCCAAATATCACCTTTATGACCACGATAAGGTCCGCTAGGCAGATGACCAGCCTCAATCAAACTATCCCAGCCTGTATAATGAGAATGACCATTATCTGCTGTAAAAATCACTATTGTATTATCTGCAATACCAGCTTCATCAATTGCCTTAATTATCTGACCTGCTGACCAGTCTGTCTCCATAACAAAGTCAGCGATGGGAGCAATACCACTTTTACCATCAAAATCATCAGATGGAACAACAGGTTCATGTGGCGATGTCATTGAAAAATATAGAAAGAAAGGAGAGTCTTGTTTGGATTGTTCATGAATATAACCTACTGCTCGATTTGTAATTTCCGGAAGAATCTGATCAAAACGCCATCCCGGTGCCATTGGTGAACCGGAAAATCCCCTGGGCATTACTATACCTACATCAGGGTTATGTTTATATTGTGCTGTTGGTTGCTCTACAACACGATCATTTTCTATAAATGTAAATGGTGGATAATTAGGTAAATCAACACCAAAAAAATAATCAAATCCCCGTTCTATTGGTCCTCCTCTAAGTCTTTGCGTAAAATCCCATTTTAAATTCTTCTGTAATCTTGGCTTTTCAGTTCTCTGACTTGGATGGTCACCAGGCCAATTCCATCCCAGATGCCACTTTCCAATACACGCTGTTTGATAGTCGTACTGTTTTAAATATCCCGGTAGAGTTAAACGATCCTCATCAATAAGTGGCGGTTCATAAGCAGCAAGCACCCATTCCTGTAATGATGTACGCCAATTATATCTACCTGTAAGGAGTCCGTAACGTGTGGGAGTACAAACAGCCGAACTACTATGAGCATCAGTAAAACTCAATCCCTGTCCGACAAACTTATCAAGATAGGGTGTAGCAATTTTGTTTTTTGGATAATGTGCCTGGATATCACCAACTCCAAAATCATCTGCCAAAATAATAACAACATTAGGTCTTGCAGAAGTTTTTTTACACGCAGAAAACATATTACCAATTAAAAGCGAAACAGAACTAAGCCCAACAGTTTTTAAAAAATTACGTCGATTAAATACCATTAATAACTCCTGTTTTATATCAGACAAGATTAACAGGATTTACAGGATAACTATTTTACTATCCTGTTTATCATGTTAATCTTATCCAAATTTTTTCCATTTTTTATGTCCGCCATCTGGCGGATGACACTACCTTTTTATCATTTTGATTTTGATTTTGATTTTGTTTTTATTTCTTAGTTTTTTTATCATTTTTTGGAGTCAGACTTTTTTTATATTCCGGTCGTTTTTTCCATTCCTCCAGATATGGTTTATAGCGTTTATCTGTTTTCCAGGCATGTGGTTGTGGTTCGTTTTCGTTGACTTTTCCTTCCGGATAATCTTTGCCTTGAATGCTGATATCTACAGTTGCATTCCATTTTTCAAAATATTGTTTCATATTGGCAAAAATCTTCGGATTATCTTTGGATATATCTTTTGACTCTTTAGGATCTTTATCAAGATCGAATAACTCAAATTCCCTTTGCTCAATATTGGACGCTACCAATTTATAATTATTATCTACAAGAGCTCCCTTTCCTTTAAATCGAAATGGTATTGGTTTTTCTCGTCTTTCAATTTTCTGATTAAATAAAGATGTTAGACTAGTTCCATCCACCGGTTTGAGCATAACAGATTCCGGAAGTTCCAGTATATCAGCAATAGTCGGGAAAATATCCATAGTTGAAGCAGGATAGTTTGTAATATTTGGATGAATAATTGTAGGCCACTCAATGATTCCCGGTACTCTAAGACCTCCCTCCCAGATTGAACCTTTATAACCACGTAACCCGCCTACACTATCAGGAGTTAGACGAGGTAATCCTCCATTATCACTGCAAAACCATATAAGTGTATTATCTGCAATACCTAAGTCCTGTAAACCTTTACGAAGAACACCAACACTCCGGTCAAAGGCTACTAATTCACCATAATGATGTTGACTATCCATATCCAAATCGCTAAAATCTTTTCTATCCTTATCACTGGCAATATATGGCCAGTGAGGAGATCCGTCCCAAATAACAGATAGAAATGGTAATTTTTTTTGTAAAGCTTTCTGAATAAATTTCATAGACTCATCAACAATAATTGCAGAAGTATCGCCCTCAAATTCTTCAATTTTTCCTTTTCGGCTCATGATGGGATTCATATCAAAAAAATTGGTAACAGTCAACCATTCATCAAAACCAAATGCACCGGGGCTATGAGTATCATCCTCTAAAACTGGCACACCCGGACCACGGAGTGCATCCAGATGCCATTTACCAAAATGTCCTGTTACATATCCAGCTGTCTTAAGAGCTTCAGATAGGGTTTTTTCCTGCAAACGTAATGCATATCCATGTTCAGGAACACCGGTTCTGTGGTTTGCACGACCAGTTAAAACACTGGCACGAGTTGGAGAACATACAGGAGCACCCGCATAAAATCTGTCGAAGCGTAAACCATTAGCAGCCATCTTATCCAAATTTGGTGTTTTAAGTACAGGATGATTGTAATAGCCGGTTTGTCCCCAGCCCTGATCATCAGTCATTATTAAAATGATATTTGGTCTATTAGATGAAGATATATTACCGGAAATCTTATTATTACTATACATAAAATTAGAAAATATTAATCCTGTTGAAGCAATACCAATATTTTTTAAAAAATTTCTACGATTAGTCATTATTAACCTTTTGTTTTTTTTAGTAACGCAAAATTATCGTTCACTTTTATTTATGTCAAGAGCATTTTGTAACATTGCCTTTACTAATTTAGTTTTTTCATTAAGATCAGTGTCTTTCAAAGGTGTTTTCTCAAGCACATCATTCTGAATATCAAAAAAATGTCCTGTTTGATACAGTTTATAACGTTGATTTCGGGTGAAAACTTTGGCTTCACTTTCTTTACCCGATTTTGAATACCAGCAGTAAATCCATTCTCTTGGGTCGCCTTTTTTTCCTTTGAGTTGTGGCAGAAAACTTCTGCCATCTATACTCAGTGATGCGGGGACAGTGACACCTGCTGTTTCACAGAGTGTGGGGAGAAAATCACTAAAATCAACAATGTCTCTGCATTCATTATCCGGTAGAACAACTCCGGGCCAATTTGCGATTAACGGCACGTGTGTACCGGCATCGGTCATTGATCCTTTGCCACCGGCAACATCCCTACCATTCATAACAGAAACAACCGGTTTATCTGTTCCGTTGTCACCGGTAAACAATATCAATGTGTTTTCGCGAATACCCAGTTCATCAAGTTTATTTATAAGTTTTCCTACAGTTTTATCCATATAAGATACCATATCACCAAAATATTTGGCATCGCCTTTATATTCTTTCGAGCCTTTACTTTCAGCATCCCAGTCTGATGAATTAGGGGTTGGAACAAAAGGACAATGTGTAAGAATCATGGGATAATAAGCAAGAAACGGTGTATCACTATGACGGTCAATGAAATCACAAATAAAATCACTTGTAATATCCGTACTATATTCCCCATTATCATAATTCATCTCTTTACCATTGATTTCTAACTTGGGATTTGAAAAACGGGTATCATGACCATCTTTATCTGTGCGTCCCCGTGTATGCTGCCACAAACAGGATTCATCAAAACCAAAGTGTTGTGCTGAATCCGGCTGTCGCCCCAACTGCCATTTTCCTGCGATACATGTAGCATAACCACTCTTTTTCAGCAATTGAGCAAAAGTTATCTGATTTCTATCCATATCTCCAAATTGTGTATAATTACGCACATTATGAATACCGGTCATAATCTTAACACGAGACGGTGTACAAAGTGGCTGAGAATAACAATGTTCAAATCTCGCACCTGTTTTAGCAAGGTTATCCAATATTGGTGTTTGATACGATGTTCCACCGTTTGCTCCAATACATTCATAGCCTAAATCATCAGCCATAATGAGAATAATATTCGGTTTGGCATTCACTTTTGTGCAGGCAGAAAATACATTTCCCAGACTCAAAGAGGCTATTCCCAATCCGAATGTTTGCAAAAAACTACGTCTATTTATATTCATTTATTATTCCCTTTTTTTTTGACAGGATTAACAGGATTTACTGGATAATATATTTTGATGGTCTTGTAAAAAGCGATTTCAATGCGATCTACACCCTAACATCTCTAAGTAACTAATTTAGAAGAAAACTAGACAGAATAATAATAATAAATTATATATGAATAGATATCAAAAATAAAAATTATTCTGCCAAAAACATTCAGTG
>JAOZSG010000397.1 GCA_029939785.1 Fidelibacterota bacterium
TCAGCAATAGTATGAAGTGCCTTGCTAATCCCCATAATTCCATCAATACAATCACTTCTGCTATATGGCAAAGTTTCTATAACATATTGTGGTATTGTAAACCAATAAGAAGTTGTCGCCATTTCCAGATCAGGTAAATTAATTTTTCCATAACCTGCATTTTCATTGGTGTAGAATTTGATTTTTTTATATCCAATGACACGAGTTACGACTTGAACTTCACCAGTAAAAATATCAACCTGTTTTGATTTTCTATGCTCATCATCTGAAAGTACTTTCACATTGGTATAATCAATTGAATCAGTGTAATAATCCGAATCAGTTTTTCGTACATAGGCTTTACGTCCTGACCAGTCCAGTTCATCTACAATATATTGCTGCCCTGATTCCATATAAATTGCTTCAGGATAAATTGTCATCGCTGCTGCACTATAATCAACCTGAGCAATGATTTTGTTATTTTTATCTGTATTTACTACAACAAAATTACCTTTTGGAATTTGTCTAAGATTTACATCTGCAGCAGGATAGACATCTTCTGACCAAAAATATCGATTTCCACTTTTATTCAAAATCCCGCCTTCACTTAAGAATTTTAATATCTCTTCCAGATCGTCCCATTTTACACTTCCAAATTTTTCACCCTCGTCAAAAGGTATTTCAAAAGTCGCACATTTTATATGGTCAACGAGAATCATCAGATTGTCAGGATTGATTCGAGCATGTTCCGGAGAACTTGAAAAAAAATATTCAGGATACTTCATTAGAAACTGGTCAACGGGATGTGATCTGGCAATAAAAATTCCCAAAGCAGTCTTTCCTCTCCTACCGGCACGTCCAATCTGCTGCCAGGTACTCGAAATTGTTCCCGGATATCCTGCCAAAACCGCAGCATCAAGGCTACCGATATCAATCCCAAGTTCAAGAGCATTTGTCGAAATGATGCCTTTGATTTCACCATTTTTTACACCTTTTTCTATGGCACGTCTTCTGTTTGGTAAATATCCACCACGATATCCGGCAATGCATTCAGGCTTGTTCATCGATTCCCTATTACTTTCAAAACTATCTTTCAGATATTTTGTCAATACCTCAACATTCAATCTGGAAAGTGCAAAAACAATAGTTTGGATATCATTTTTTATCAATGTATTTGCAATTCGTTTTGTTTCTTTTACATAACTTGCACGAATCCCAAGTTCTATGTTTACAACAGGCGGATTATAAAAAATAATCTTTTTAGGACTGATTGGTGCTCCGGATTCTTTGATAAGATGAACTTTATCTTCGAGCAATCTTTCTGCATGTCTTCCCGGATTAGCAATTGTCGCTGAGCAAAAAATAAATTGTGGATTCGACCTATAAAATTTACAAATACGTTTCAATCGTCTAATTACGTTTGTCAGATGTGATCCAAATACACCTCGATATATGTGCATTTCATCAATCACAACAAATTTCAGATTCTGGAAAAACTGCATCCATTTTGTATGATGAGGCATGATTCCCTGATGAAGCATATCTGGATTTGTCACAACAATATTCCCAACTTTACGAATTGCCTTTCTTGCATCTGCCGGTGTGTCACCATCAAAAGTAAAAACTTTTATATCTTCTTCGATAAGCGTTATTAACTCATGCAGTTCTGTCATCTGGTCCTGACTTAATGCTTTTGTCGGGAAAATATACATTGCCTTTGATGATTTATCTTTTATAATCTCTTCCAAAACAGGAAGATTATAAGTTAACGTTTTGCCAGAAGCAGTAGGAGTAACGACAGCATAATTTTTACCCTGATTTGCCAATTCCCAAGATTCTGCCTGATGTGAATAAAGTTGAGAAATATTTTTTTGCTGTAATGCTTCTTTAATTTTTGAATTAAGGTTTTCAGGAAATGGACTAAAAATTCCATCTTTACCTTTCACTTCATAAGTAAACTCAATATTGTCATTTATCCGTTTTGTCTTTTTCAGTATATTTTCGACTTTATTCATTGTTTTCCTTTAGAAACTGTTGATAACACTATACTCTATAATCAAAATAATACTCAGACTATAATTCTGATTCATCTATTTCTGCAAGTTTCATTAGGTATTTTTATAGACCAATCTTAAGTGGTTTGTTACTGTGAACAGGAACAGAAATGCGAGCCGTTATTCCATCTTTTGCATAGATGTGGTGGCTTCCATTTATTCTCTTTAGTATCCATTTTTTATTTTCAAGCAATCAACAAATTTTCTTGCCACTAATGGCTTTCAAACTGCTATCTCCATAATTCTATCTTTTTCTGACACGGTAATATCCTGAATATCTACTGACAGACAACCCTCAACAGCTTCATAAATATTGCTTAATAATTCATCAAAAGAATCTCCTTGAGTTACACATCCGGCAATAGATGGCACTTCAGCCCAATAGCCTCCTTCTTCTGCATCATGAATTATTACTTTTAATTTCATAATATTACCTAAATAATTTTAAAATAAATTTAAACTAATATTTACAATTATACAATTAATAGAGATTTTCAACCCTATCCATTATCTTCCTTTAATAACTATTGATATTTCTCATTACTTAGATATTCCCACAAGATGACATGCATATAATGGAAGATTTATAAAATCCTCAGATTGAATAAAATTTCGTGGAGATGTTCGGTATATTAGATCAGGATTATATTTTTCTGCATAAATTCTTAAACTTTTTAAATTCCTATTGTATCCACTTTTAACTTCTAATGGATAAATTTTATTTTTCACCTGTGAAATAAAATCTACTTCCGCATCACTTTTTGATGTCCAGAAAAAAAGTTCCTTATTACCATTAGCAACTAATTGCTGAGCCACAAAATTCTCAATAAAAGCACCATTG